>CAYNRD010000062.1:0-9236 GCA_964399515.1 uncultured Mycobacteriaceae bacterium
ACGGAGATCGGCGCATCGCCGCCGACCGACACCTTGCCGACCTGGATCTTGCGGCTTTGCCGGCGCTCGATCTGGCGCCAGGGGCGGATTGCGTGCAGGGACTGGTCCATGGGTCGGTCGCCTATCGTCTGGGGCGGGCGGCGGCGCGGCGGCCGTGCCAGCGCGCCGGTGCCTGGGTTCGGTCGGCAGAGTTATACAAATTTACGGGCCAAGACAAACCCGCCGGCGCATGGCGGGGTCGCCCGGCGCGGCACCGGTCACAGCGGCCGCAGCGCGTCCGGGTCAAGGCGGATGTCGTGGACCACCTCGCCCTCGTCCCCCAGGGCGGAGATCGGCTGGCCATCGACCACCACGGTCAGCCCGCCGGCATTGCCGGTGACCATGGTCAGCCCGTCGATGTCCGGGACGGCATAGGCCTCGCCGCTGCGCAGGATGCGGGTCATGATCAAGGCGCCATCGGCGCCCCGGATCTGCACCCAGCTGTCCGCCACCGCGGTGATCACGATGCGGGCGTTGCGGTCCACCGGCCGGGTGTCCCGGGCCAGGGGCGGTGGCGGCGGCGGGGCGGTGTTCGACAGGGTCTCCCGCACCGTGTCGGCGGGCACGGGCGGTGCGGGCGGCCCCAAGGGCGCCGACACCCCTTCGATCGGCGAGCGCGGCTCGGGCACGGCCTGGGCCTCCCCGCCCGCCTCGGAGTCCGGCTGGGCGGCGGGTGAATAGGGGCGCGGGTCCGGCAGGCCGGTCACGGTCGCGGGCGGCCCCGCCTCGACCGGGGCCGGGGCGTTCGGTGCGGTGGCCGGCGCGGGCGCCGGCGCCGGCAGGGACGTCGGCGCTGGGTCGGCACCGCCGAGGGCCTCCGGCACGGCCGGTGCGGGCGCCTGGGCATCGGGCGCGGGCGCGGGCGCGGGCGGTGCCGCCGCCAGATCGGTCACCGTGGGCCCGTCCCCGTCCAACAGCACCGCCAGGCGCTCGGGCACCTCGGGGATCAGGTCGCTGAACTGCCGCATCTCGATCGCGCCCAGATACCAGGAGCCGTAGGCGAAACCGCCCAGGATCAGGGCCAGGACCACCACGGCCCCGGTGGGCAAGCGGTTTTCCGACAACGGCTTGGGGAATTGCAGGGTCGAGGGCCGCACGGGTGCCGCCACCTCCTGCTTGAAGCGGGCGACCATCGCGTCCGGGTCAAGCCCCAGATGTTCGGCATAGGACCGGATGAAGCCAACCGCGTAGACATTGCCCGGCAGGTCGGCGAAGCGCCCATCCTCGATCGCCTCCAGGTAGACAAAGCGGATGCGCAGGCTGTCGGCCATTTCCCTGAGGCTGAGGCCGGTGGCTTGGCGATGCTGGCGCAACAGGCTGGCCAGGGAGGTGGCATCGGCGTCATGGGCCAGGCGCAGGGCGGGCGGCTTCACCGACTGGGCCTTGCCAGTCAGGGCGTTGGCGCTGACGGCCGCGTCATTCGGAGTCTTGTCGTTCGCCGGGGCCTTCACCGCCCCCGGCGACAGGCCGCGCTGGGCGGCGGCGACCGGGTCCGCCGGCGCGCCATCGGCCGGCAGCGCGTCATCGACAATCATCGTGAAGTATTGCTTTTTTTCCCGTGCCATCGAACCGTCGCCTCCACACCGGACGGATTTGGGCGACCCCAACCGGACCAAGCGAGCCCCGTGCGCGCCGAACGTCTAAATCACTATCGGAATCAAACGCTTTTATGAAGACTCTTATATCAGAGTCTTAAATGCAACAGATAAAAACCGCGCGACCGGCCCGGTTTGATCGGCCCGGCCGGGGCAAAATACTTAAACGGCGATGCCGGCGTCCTTGGCGAAGGCCCGCAGCCGGGCGCGGAGATTGCCGGCCTCCCGGGCCAGGCTGTCGGCGATCAGCCCGGCGACCGGCGCCAATTCGGTGGTCAGCACCATCTGCCGGATCGGCCCCAGGGCCACCGGGCTGGCCGACAAGACCCGGTAGCCAAGCCCGATCAGCGCCAAAGCCTCCAGCGGCCGCCCCGCCATCTCCCCGCAGACGCTGACCGGGGTGCCCCGTAGGGCGCACCGCGCCGCGATGCCTTGCAGCACCGACAAGAACCCGGTCGACAGCGGGTCGAAGCGCCGGCCCAGTTCCGGCGTGTCCCGATCGACCGCGAACAGGTACTGGAACAGATCATTGGTGCCCACGGCCAGGAAATCGGCCCGGGCCAACAGGGCGTCCAGCTGGAACAACAGCGACGGCACCTCCACCATGGCGCCGATCTGGATCGGCCCACCCGCGCCGCCGCCGGCGTCGGCCAGGCGGGCCTGTTCCCGCCGCACCAGGGCCCGGGCCTGGTCGAACTCCTCGACCGTGGCGACCATCGGGAACATCAGCCGGAACGGCCGGCCCGCCGCGGCGCGGAGGATGGCGCGGATCTGCTGGCGCAGCATGGCGGGGCGGTCCAGGCCGATGCGGATCGCCCGCCAACCCAGGGCCGGGTTCGGCCCGTCGTCATGGCGGAAATAGGGCAACTGCTTGTCCCCGCCCACATCCAGGGTCCGGAACGTCACCGGCTTGCCCCGGGCGGCCTCGAACACCCGGGAATACAAGTCGGTCTGCGCCTCCACATCGGGGTAGGAGGAGCGGACCATGAACGGGATCTCGGTGCGGTACAGGCCCACGCCCTCCGCCCCCTGGTCGTGCATGTGCTGCAGGTCGACCAGCAGGCCGGCATTCATGTGTAGGCCGATCCGCACCCCATCCAGGGTGACCGGCGGCCGGTCGGACAGCTCCCGGAACCGGATGGCGCGCAAGGCGCGGGCCTGCAGGTTCTGCTCGAACACCGCCTGGACGTCGTCGGCGGGCCGCACGAACACCTGGCCATTGTCGCCATCGACGATCACCGGATCCAACGGCTCGATGCTCTTGGTCACCGGCCCCAGCCGGCCGACCATGGGGATGCCGAACGCCTTGGCCAGGATCGCCACATGGCTGGAAGCCGCCCCCTCCTCCAGCAGCACGGCCTTGATCTCCTGCCCGTATTCCAGCATCTCGGCCGGGCCCAGGGACCGGGCCACCAGGATCGGGTCCGGCGGCAGGGTGGCGATCTGGGTGCGCACGCCGCCGGCCAGAAAGCGCAGCAGCCGCCCGGCCAGATCGTCGAAATCCGACAGCCGCTCGCGCAAGTACGGGTCGTCGATCCGGCGCAGCCGGGCGCCGGTCTCGTCCTGGACACGCATCACCGCCGCCTCGGCCGACAGCCCGCTGCGGATCGCCTCCCGAATCCGGCCCAGCCAGCCCTGATCCTCGGCGAACATGCGATAGGTCTCCAGGATCTCCCCGGTGACCTGGATGCCCCGCTGGTTGGTCTTGGCGATCAAGTCATCCAGGGCCGTATGCATTTCCGAAAGCGCGAAGGTAAAGCGGTTCAGCTCCACCTCCGGATCGTCGCCGACCATCTGCCGGACGGTCAGCCGGGGCCGGTGCAAGACCGCGACCCCCCGGGCCAGGCCGGTGTTCAGCGTCACGCCCTCAATCCGGCTGGGCAGGGGCTCGGCCACTTCGAAGCCGGCCACCTCTTCCCGCGCGCCCAACTCGCCCGACGCCACCAGCTCGGCCAGCAGCATCGCGACCGTCTCCATGGTCTCGACGATTTCGGCGTCGAACTCACTGCGCTCGGCGGTCTGGATCGCCAGCACGCCGCGCACCTTGCCGCCGCGCAGCAGCGGCACGCCCAGCATGGAGGTGAACGGGTCCTCCCCCGTCTCGGGCCGGTAGGCGAATTTCGGGTGGGCCCGGGCGTTGGAGATCGCCAGCGGCCGGGCATTGATCGCCACCTCTCCGATCAGGCCTTCGCCGACCCGCAGGCGGGTGCGGTGCACCGCGTCCCGGTTCAGGCCGACGGTGGCGAACAGTTCCAACACATCGCCGGGCCGGACCACGTAACAGGAGCAGACATCGGCGACCAGGGCCTGGGCGATCAGGGTGACGGTGCGGTCCAGCTTGTCCTGGGCCCCCATGGTGCCGGCCATCACATCGCGCAGGGCCGCCAGCAGCCGCCGGCCGGAGGGTCCGGCCTCCCCAACCGGGGCGGGGCTCGGTTTTACATCGAAATGCATGGCGTTGCCCCCGGGGTCACTTGCCGATCCGGTGCTCCGGAGCCGCCCCCCGCCTCCGCCGTTCGGATCTCAGTCCTGGTCGTGTCAGTTCGGCTTTACTATGACACAGACCACAGCCACCCCCAAACCCGGGCGGGCGGGGTCAAGCCGCGTCCAGGCCATAGGCGGTGTGCAAGGCCCTGAGCGCCAGTTCGGTGAACTGTTCGCCGATCAAGACACTGATCTTGATCTCGGAGGTGGTGATCACCTGGATGTTGATGCCGTGACCGGCCAGCACCTCGAACATCTTGGTGGCGACCCCGGCATGGCTGCGCATGCCCATGCCGATCACCGAGACCTTGACCACGGCGGCGTCGGGCACCAGCGCCGAATAGCCCAGCTGGGCCTTCAACCCCTCCAACACGCCGACCGCCCGTTCCAGATCGGCGCGGGACACCGTGAAGGTGATGTCGGTGCGGCTGCCGTCCTCGGACACGTTCTGGACGATCATGTCCACATTGATGCCGGCCTGGGCCAGGGGGCTGAACACCCCCGCCGCGATGCCCGGCCGGTCGGGGACGTTCATCAGGGTAACCTTGGCCTCGTCCCGGCTGTAGGCGATGCCGCTGACCACTTCCTGTTCCAAGATCTCATCCTCATCGACGACCAGGGTGCCTGGCTTGTCCTCGAAGCTGGACAGGACCTGCAGGCGCACCCCGTGTTTCATGGCCAGTTCCACCGACCGGGTTTGCAGCACCTTGGCGCCAAGCGAGGCCATCTCCAGCATCTCCTCATAGGTGATGCGATCCAGCTTCCGGGCCTTGGCGACGATGCGCGGGTCGGTGGTGTAGACGCCGTCGACATCGGTATAGATGTCGCAACGGTCGGCCTTCAAGGCGGCGGCTAGCGCCACCGCCGACGTGTCGGACCCGCCCCGGCCCAAGGTGGTGATCCGGCCCCGGGCGCTGACACCCTGGAAGCCCGGCACCACCGCGACCTCGCCCGCGGCCAGGCGCGCCAGCACGGCATCGGTCTCGATGCCCTCGATACGGGCCTTGCCGTGGGTGTCATTGGTGCGGATCGGGAACTGCCAGCCCAGCCAAGACCGGGCGGTGATGCCCAGATCCTGCAGCATGATCGCCAACAGCCCGGCGGTGACCTGCTCGCCCGAGGACACCACCACGTCATATTCGCGCAGGTCATGGACGGGCGAAATGGACCGGCAATACTCGACCAATTGGTTGGTCACCCCGGCCATGGCGGACACCACCACCGCCACCTCATGGCCCTGGCCATGGACCGCCTTTACCCGGTGGGCGACCGCCTTAATTCGTTCGATGTTACCGACGGATGTGCCGCCGAACTTTACGACCAGTCGAGCCATGGTGCATCAGAACCGTTGGGAGCAAGGCGCGGATGGATAGCGGCTCTTGACTTCTGGCGCAACGCGGGCGGATTGGATGACGGCAAGCGAACACAGCACCCTGGACCGGGCCGAAATCGGCCGCTTCGCGGCATTGGCCGACCAGTGGTGGGACCCCAAGGGCAAGTTCCGCCCCCTTCATGCCCTGAACCCGGTTCGGGTCGGCTACATCCGGGACCGCATCGCCGAGGCCCAGGGCCGGGACCCGGACCAGGCCGACTGTCTGCGTGGGCTGGCGGTGCTGGATGTCGGCTGCGGCGGCGGTCTGGTCGCCGAACCCATGGCCCGGCTGGGGGCGACGGTCACCGGCTTGGACGCGGGTGCGGAGGCGATCGCGGTCGCCCAAGCGCATGCGCGGCAGACCGGCCTTGCCATCGACTACCGCCAGGGCCTGATCGAGGATGTCGCCGCCGAGGGGCGGCAGTACCAGGCGGTGACCGCGCTTGAGATCATCGAGCATGTCGCCGACCCCGACCGGTTCATGGCGGCCCTGGCCACGGTCCTGGCCCCGGGCGGGGTCCTGGTGATGTCCACCCTGAACCGCACCGCCAAAAGCTACCTGCTGGCGATCCTGGGCGCGGAATATGTGTTGCGCTGGCTGGAGCCGGGCACCCATCGCTGGCGCGCCTTCGTCAAACCCCATGAGCTGGCGGCCAAGGCCCGGGCCGGCGGCCTGGTGGTTCGGGATACGGCCGGCATGGTGCTGGATCCGCTGTCCGGGCGCTGGGCGCTGTCGGGGCGGGATCTTGACGTGAACTACCTGCTCTGCGCGCGCAAGCCTGCGTGAGCGGGGCCACCGCCCCCAGGGATTTTCTGGATTTTAACGGTTCCAGTGTTAGGGATTGCCGTGATCGGGGCCTGCTTTGGGGGATCGAAATGGACAGCTTGATACACGCCGCCGCGGTGTTCGTGCTGGTGTTCGCCGGTTTGGTGGCGTCGTTTTTCGCCGTGCGCCGGGCGCTGACCACCGTCACGGTGGAGCGGGATGCCAGCACCGACGCCGATGGCCGCCGGGTGTTCATCACCCGCACCACCAAGACCGCCCCCTGGGGCACGGTGACCGAGGTGCGGGAAAGCGTCTGGACCGCCAGCGCCAAGGGGCAGGACGCCCAGGACCCTCAGGCCGGGCCCGCCTCCAACAGCTGACAGGCCTGGTCCAGCCAGGCCAGGGCCTGGGCCTGGATGCCTGGCCGTTCGCTTTCCCGTGGGCCGGCGATGGTGATGGCCACGGGACGCCCGAACGCCCACACCCACTCGGCCAAGGCCCGGGGCGGGCCAGACGCCACATCCACCGCCAGCACCGGTCGGCCGTGGCACACCGCGCAGGCGCGGGCGGTGTCGGTGCCGGGCGACCGGGCATCCGCCAGGGTGATCACCACGGTGCCGTCACTGTCGCGCACGTTCCATTCGGTGCGCTGGGCGGGGTCGGCCGCGGGTGTCGGGGTCAACAGCGGGAACACCGCCAACAGGCCCGGCGGCTCGGTCAGGTCTTCGGCCCAGCCGCCCTTGGGGCACCAGCCGCGATAGGGCACGCCGCGCCGGCGGGCAACCAACAGGGCGGCCCGGTCAACGCCGGTCTGCCCGCCCGAGACGAGGATCAGGCCGGGGGGCGTCAATGGCTGTGGGGTGCGAAGGGCAGCGGCACCACCGGGATGCCCTCCTCCAGCAGTTCGGCGGTTTCCTCGGCCGAGGCCCGGCCGTAAATGCCCCGTTGTTCCGCCTCACCCAGATGGATCGCCCGCGCCTCGTCGGCGAAGCGATCGCCGACGGGGTCGCACTCCGCCTCCACATGGCGGCGCAGGGCGGCCAGCATCTGGGCCATCGCCTGGGTTTGGGCGGGGGACGGCAGCGCGGCGGCGGGCTGGGCCGCCGGCGGAGCCGCCGCCGGCGCGGACGCGGCTTGGCCCGAATCCTCCACGGGCCCGCCCGGGCCCGCCGCCCCCTTGGCCACCGCCGGCGCCATGATCGCCTTGGTCACGGTGCCGTCACCGCAATGGGGGCAGGACAGCAGGCCCCGCTCCGCCTGCTGGGTGAAGGCGGCACTGTCCCGGAACCAGGCTTCGAAGCCGTGACGGTTGGCGCATCTGAGGGCGTATTTGATCATCGGCGGGGCGGGTCCGTCGGCCAGGATTTCGTATCGTGCGTAACAGGTGGCCGGCCCGGCGCCGAAGGCAAGGCCTCCGCCCGCTCGCTCACCAAGACGTGGTGACACGCCCCCGTGATCCGCTAGGCTTCCGGCCATGACCGACCAAAGCCCGATCCTGACCGCCCTGAAGGCCGCCTGCCAGCCCGAGTGGCGCGCATACACCGAACACCGCTTCGTCGCCGGCCTGGCCGACGGGACCTTGGCCGAGCCGGTGTTCAAGCGCTACCTGACCCAGGATTACCTGTTCCTGATCCATTTCGCCCGCGCCTATGCCCTGGCGGTGGTCAAATGCACCGACCCCGCCGAGATGCGGCCCCTGGCCGCCACGGTTGACGCGCTGTTGAATGTTGAGATGGGGTTGCACGTTTCCTACTGCCGGGAGTGGGGGTTGGACGAAGCGGCCCTGGCCACCGCACCCGAGGCGCAAGGCACGGTCGCCTACACCCGCTTCGTCCTCGATCGGGGCCTGGGCGGGGATTTGCTGGATCTGCTGGTGGCGCTGAGCCCGTGCGTCTTCGGCTATGGCGAGATCGGCCGGCGCCTGGCCGACGATCCGGGCACGAAACGGACCGGCAACCGCTATTATTCCTGGATCGAAACCTATTCGGGGACCGATTACGCCGCCGTCGCCGCCACCAATGCCGGCCTGTTGGGCCGGGTCGCGGCCGGCACCCTGGGGGCCGAACCCGCCGCCTCCCCCCGGTGGCCGTCCCTGGTCGAGGGCTTCCGCACCGCCTGCCGCCTGGAAGCGGGGTTTTGGGACATGGCCTATGGGGAAGACGCGTGAGCCCCGCGTGGTTTCGGCGGGTGCCGCGTTTGTGGGGTATGACCGCCCTGCCCTTGCACGCCGCCACGATGGCGATCACCCAAGCCCCCGACGGCCCGGCCGGCGCCGCCGACCCGGCCCGGGATGCCGACATCGCCCTGGACGCCGGGCTGATGGCGCGCATCGCCCGGGGAGATGACCGGGCGTTCCGGGCGGTGATCGACGCCCATTCGGCGCCGGTGATCGGCCTGGCCCGGCGGATGACCGGCGACGCCGCCTTGGCCGAGGACATCGCGCAAGAGGCGTTCCTGCGCCTGTGGCGCACGGCCGAGACCTGGCGGCCGGAGGCGCGCCTGGCCGCCTGGCTGAAACGGGTGGCGGTCAACCTGTGCATCGACCATGGCCGCAAGCCCGCCACCGAGGGCCTGGCCCTGGTCGAGGACCGACCGGACCCGAGCCCGCTGCCCGAACACCAGGCCAGCAGCCGCCAGACCGCCGCGGCGGTGCGCGCGGCCCTGGACGCCCTGCCGGACCGTCAGCGCCAGGCACTGGTCCTGACCCAGTTCGAAGGCTACTCGACCGCCGAGGTCGCCGAGGCCTTGCAGACCTCCGGCCGATCTGTGGAATCCCTGGTGTTCCGGGCCAGAAGAACCTTGGCCCAGACCTTGGCGCCCTTGATGGCGCCGGAAGCCCGATGATGACCGACCCAGACCATTCCCCCCAAGCGCCGCTGACCCCCTATCAGGAACATCGCCTGGACGCGCTGTTGACCCTGGCCGGGGTCAACCCCCGGCCGCCTGCCGATTTCGCCTACCAGGTGTTGGCCCGGCTGCC
>CAYNRD010000063.1:0-9211 GCA_964399515.1 uncultured Mycobacteriaceae bacterium
GCTGATCGCCGATTTGGACCTGGCCCTGATCACCAAGCGCAAGCGGATGGTGGATTCGGTCGGCCATTACGCCCGGCCCGAATTGCTCAGCCTGGTCCTCGACAACCGCCCGGCCCGACCCGTGGCCGCCACCATGCCGCTGGGGGCCGCCCCCGACCTTGCCAGGAGTTCGCCCCATGCCCGCGACGACCACGCCCAGACCGCCGACGGCGACGAAACCCGCCCAGCCGCTGGCGCACGAGACCCTGATCAACGAGTTGCAGTCCTTCGGACTTCGGCTGGTTGACCCCACCGCCGGCGCCGCCAGCCGGCGCGGCGGGGCCGGGCCCAGCGACCACAAGGCCCTGATCGTCGACGGCCGGCCGATCATGGTGCCCGTGCTCTCAGCGACCAGCTTCGTGTCGCCCTATGTCGCGCAGCGGCCGGGCCCCGGAGGCGAAAGCGTGATCGAAAAGGACGGCATCGCCGTTGGCACGGTGCGCTTTCCCGACCAGCCGCGGTTCTACGGCCTGACCACCGCCGATGGCGTGCCCTATTGGAAGATCGCGCAACTGCACGGCCAGGACGTCTTGGCGACCACGGTCCTGCAGACCTGCATCCGGTACGAAAGCCGCAAAAAGACCTGCAAGTTCTGCGCGATCGGCCAATCGCTGGCCGCCGGGCGCACCGTCGCCCACAAGACCCCGGCCCAACTGGCCGAGGTGGCCAAGGCCGCCGTCGCGTTGGACGGCATCACCCATATGGTGATGACCACCGGCACGCCGAACGCCACCGACCGGGGTGCGGCCGTGCTGGCCGACAGCGCGCGGGCGATCAAGGCCGCCGTCGATCTGCCGATCCAGGGCCAGTGTGAGCCACCCGACGACGATGCCTGGTTCGCGGCCATGCGCGATGCCGGCATCGACACCCTGGGCATGCACCTGGAAGCGGTCAGCGACCGGGTGCGGGCCGAGGTGATGCCGGGCAAGGCCAGCGTGCCCATCAGCCGGTACATGGACGCGTTCCAGGCCGCGGTGCCGGTGTTCGGCCGGGGCCAGGTCTCCTCTTACATCCTGGCCGGGCTGGGCGACACGCGGCAGGAGATCCTGGACATGTGCGGCCGGCTGATCGGCCTTGGCGTCTACCCGTTCGTGGTGCCGTTCGTGCCGATTTCCGGCACGCCGATGGAGGACCACCCGGCACCCAAGACCGCGTTCATGCACGCGCTGCTGACCGAACTGGGCGGCATGCTGCGCCGGGCCGGGATGACCCGGGACACGATCAAGGCCGGCTGCGGGCGCTGCGGCGCGTGTTCGGCCCTGTCGGCCTACGAAGAGTGACACGGAAGGACCCCGCCATGCTGATCGAGGCGCCGATCACCCCCTGGCAGCCCGCCTGCCACCGGATCAAGCAAGCCACCCTGCGCTGGGAGCTGAACGGCGCCCAGGCCCTGCGCCGGGAGGTGTTCTGCGTCGAGCAGGAAATCTTCGACGGCCACGACCGGGACGCGATCGATGACCACGCCATCACCTTGGTGGCGCTGACCACCATGGCCGGCGCGCCGGACCGGGTGGTCGGCACGGTGCGGATCTACCGGGGCGAGGACGGTGCCTGGTGGGGCGGGCGGCTGGCCGTGGCCAGGGACCAGCGCGGCGCGCGCGGCCTGGGCACCGGGCTGATCCAATTGGCCGTGCGCCTGGGCAACCGCCTGGGCTGCCGGCGGTTCCTGGCCAATGTCCAGGCCCAGAACGTGCCGCTGTTCGAAAAACTGCATTGGGCCAGCCTGGACCGGTTGGAGATCGGCGGCGTGCTCCACCACCGGATGGAGGCGGACCTGGCATTCTACCCGCCGGAGGTGGATGGCCTCACCGGCTTTCTCAGCCTGGCGCGGAGGGCGGCGTGACCGCACCCGCGCCCCTCGCGGACGCCCGGGCGGCGGATATCGACCTGGCCGGGCTGGCGGCCGATCTGCGCGCCTATTCGGGGCTGCAGGGCAAGCGCGATATCGCCGAGACCGTGCGCGCCGTGGGCGGGGGCGGCGCGTCGCCGATCCCGGTCGGCGATGATACCGCCGCCATCCCCGACGCGCTGGGCTTCCAGCTGTTCGCCTGCGAGGGGATGTTGAACGGCTTCGTGGAGGCCATGCCGTGGTTCGCCGGCTGGTCGGCGGTGATCGTCAACCTGTCCGACATCGCGGCCATGGGCGGCCGGCCGACCGCGATCGTCAACGCCCTGTGGGCGCCCGACGCCGCGCGGGCGGCGCCGATCCTGGAGGGCATGCGCGCGGCGGCCGACCATTTGGCGGTGCCGATCGTGGGCGGCCATTCCAACCTGCGCACCCCGCAAAGCCAGTTGGCCGCCGCCGTGTTGGGCCGGGCCAAAACCCTGTTGACCAGTTTCGACGCGGCACCGGGCGACCGGCTGATCGCCGCCATCGACCTGCGCGGCCGCTATCACAACCCCCACCCGTTCTGGGACGCGTCCACCCGGGCGCCGAAAGGCCGCCAGCGCGCCGATTTGGAGATCCTGCCCGACCTCGCCGAAGCGGGGCTGGCCCGGGCGGCCAAGGACATCAGCCAGGGCGGGCTGTTGGGCACCGCGATCATGCTGCTGGAATGCAGCCGGGTTGGCGCCGAGATCACGCCCGCGGCCATTCCCTGTCCGGAGGGGGAAGGGCTGGGCCGTTGGCTGACCGCGTTCCCCAGCTTCGGCTTCCTGATCGCGGCACCGGCCCCTTCCGTGGCGCCGATCCTGGAGCGGTTCGCCGCCCGGGACATCGCGGCGGCCGAGATTGGGACCGTGACCGCCCATCGGGCCCTGGTCCTGACCCAGGGCGACCAGCGGGAGCTGATCTGGGACATCGCCTCCGATCCGCTGATCGGCTGCGCGCCGGGGCAAACCGGCCATGCCTGAGTTGGTCTTCCGCCTGCGCTGGCCCGATGGGCGTGACCAGATCTGCTATTCGCCGTCGACGGTGCTGCGCGAGCATCTGGTGCCGGGGACCGTCCGGGTCGATGAGTTCGTACGCCAGGTCCGGGCCGGCCTGTCCGCCGCCAGCGACCGGGTTCGGGCCCGATACGGCGTTCCCTGTTCCCTTGCCCTGGCCCAGCTCACCGCGATCGAGGCCGAGGCCGCGCGCCATGACGCGGCGGCCCCGATCACCATCCTGTCCATCGACTGACCCGCACCCCGGCCGCCGGGGCGCCGTTTTCTGTGAGAGTGCGCGAGACCATGTTCGACATCGATTTCATGACCCCGACCCCCCACCATGCCGTGATCGTCTTCGGCGCCGGCCAGGCCGGCCTGGCGTGTTCTTACTGGCTGAAACAAGCGGGCATCGCCCATTTGGTGCTGGAGAAACGCCGGGTCGGCAGCGCCTGGGCCGATCAGCGCTGGGACAGTTTCTGCCTGGTGACGCCGAACTGGCAGTGCAAGCTGCCGGGCTTCCATTACGACGGCGCCGAATTCGGCGGTGACGACCCCGATGGCTTCATGCCCAAGGATCAGATCGTCCGCTATCTGGAGGCCTATCGCAGCCATATCGGCGCGCCCGTGAAGGAAGGTGTGGCGGTCACCCGGCTGACCCATGATGGCCGGCGGTTCCGGCTGTCCACCTCCAAGGGGGCCGCCTACACGGCCGACCATGTCATCGTTGCCGCCGGCGGCTATCACGAGCCGCGCATTCCGGCCGATGCCGCGACCCTGCCGGGCGGGCTGTTCCAGGTGCACTCGTCCCAATACCGGAACCCGGACCAGATGCCGGCGGGGGCGGTGCTGGTGGTCGGCTCCGGCCAATCCGGATGCCAGATCGCCGAGGACCTGCACCTGGCCGGCCGCCAGGTCCATCTCAGCCTGGGCAGCGCGCCGCGCAGCCCGCGCCGGTACCGGGGCCGGGACGCGACCGATTGGCTGGCCGACATGGGCCAGTACGACCAGCCGATCGAGGAGCACCCGTTGGGCAAGGAGGTCCGCTTCAAGGCCAACCACTACCTGACCGGCCGGGACGGCGGGCGGGAGATCGACCTGCGCCAGCGGGCGGTCGAGGGCATGGTGCTGTATGGCCGCATGACCGGGTCCAAGGACGGCGTGATCACCTTCGCCGAGGATCTGGCGCCCAAGCTGATCGCCGCCGACACCTCCTATGACAAGATCCGCGGCATGATCGACGCCCATATCCGCATCAACCGGATCACGGCACCGACCGAGCCCCTCTACAGCCCGCCCTGGCGGCCCATGAAGGCGCCGCTCAGCCTGGACCCTGTGGCCGCCGGCCTGTCGGCGATCGTCTGGTGCACGGGCTTCAAGACCAATTTTGGCTGGATTGACCTGCCGATCTTCAACGGTGCCGGCTATCCCGAGCACACGCGTGGCGTCAGCCCGCAAGACGGCCTGTATTTCGTCGGCATGCCCTGGCTGCACACCTGGGGCTCCGGCCGCTTCTGGGGCGTGGGAGAGGACGCCCGCTTCCTGGTCGACCGGATCGCCGCCAAGGATCGGGCAGCCCTGGGGGCCGCCGCCTGATCCCACGTTTCGGGGACGGTTATGGCGGGGCTGGGGTGGGGTGCAGGCGGGACAGGATCTCGTCCGAGGTCATGACGTCGCCGAATTGCTGGATGATCGTCTCCAGGGCGTCGCGGTGTTCCTCGGGGGACAGGGCGGCCGTGCCGTCGCTGACCATGACGACCTTGAAGTCCATCATCATGGCGTCCCGGGCGGTGGATTCACAGCACACATCGGTCTTGGTGCCGCAAATCAGCAGGGTGTCCAGGCCGGCACTGCGCAACAGGCGCTCCAGATGGCTGGAGCCGGGCACAAGCGCGCTGTAGCGGTTCTTTTGCAGCTGGACGTCGCCCGGCTGGACATCCAGTTCGGGCCAGACCCGCTGGCCGGATCCGCCCGGGGCCAGGCTTTCGATGGTGCGCGCGCGCACCTGGTCGCTGACGAAATTGTCGAAGAACATGTGCCAATCGTTGCCCGTGCCGACGTCGGCATTGGCATGGGTGCACCAAATCACGGTCCCGCCCGCGGCCCGCAGACCCGCCGCCAGACGGTTGATCGCGCCAATGATGGTCCGGCTGTCCGGCACTTCGGCGGGCGCGCCGGGCGCACAGAAGGTCGGCTGCATGTCGATGGCCACAAGTGCGGTGCGGGCCGGGTCCAGGGTCTCGAACAGATGGACCCGCCCTCGGCGTTTCAGGACCCGGTCGAGGATGTGCTGGCGGATCATGGTGCTGTTTCCCTGTGGTCTCACGATCCGACCGTCGGCCACGGCGGCCCCGGTGACGCGCGCGCGGGGATCGTCTGGGATGTGATCATGGCTTGTTAGCGGCAAACCACGGCCCCATCCAGCCCCCCCGTCCCGGCGGGTTGGAGAGCGGCCGACGCCACATAGGTCTTGAAACACCCGTCCGCGTCACCGACTATCCGAAAAGGTCAAGCCGCCCCGCCGTGGCGGTTTGACGCGTTCGGGCCTCTTGGGAGGTCGGTGCTCCGCCACGCGCCTGTGGGACATTGTTATGGCGATTGCCGATCCGCTGACCACGCCGCCCCGGGCGGCCACTGACCAGCGGCAGACCATGATCACCTTCGACAGTGTCGGCCTCAACCTTGGCGGCCACGTTATCTTCCCGGATCTGAGCTTCCAGGTCGCCGAGGGTGAGTTCGTATGTATCCTGGGCCCGTCGGGTTGCGGCAAATCCACGACCTTGCGCTTGATGGGCGACCTGCTGCAGCCGGATGCCGGCACCATCCGGGTGGCCGGATTGCCGCCCGCGCAAGCCTGGTCCCATCTGGGCTACGTGTTCCAAAGCCCGCGCCTGACCCCCTGGCGCACCGCGCTGAGCAACATCTTGCTTGGGCCGGCGTTGCGGTTCGGGTTTCGGGCCGCCAAGGCCTACCGCGACCGGGCCGAGGAGATGTTGCGGATCGTGCGCCTGGACAATGACGGCCACAAATTCCCCGCCATGCTGTCGGGGGGCGAGCGCCAGCGGGTGGCGATCGCCCGCGCCTTGGTGGTCGATCCCGACGTGGTGGTGATGGACGAACCGTTCTCGGCCCTGGACCCCAACACCCGCCAGCGTCTGCGCCTGGAACTGATCGACATCTGGCAGACCACGGGCAAGACCATCGTCTTCGTCACCCACGACATCGAAGAGGCGCTGACCTTGGCCGATCGGATCCTGATGCTGTCAGCCAAGCCGACCCGCATCCTGGAAGAAATCCACCTGCCCGAGGCGCGGCCCCGCAGCCTTGAGGAGACCCCCCGCCTGGCCGATCTGCGCCGCCACTTGGGCGCGGTTTTCGCCTCTCTGGAAAGCGAAGAGCCCTGACCGGCCGCCCGCTTGCCCCCGCCGCACCATCCAAAGGAGCCCCCATGACCCGCGTGTTCGCAGTTCTGATCGCCGGCTTGGCCCTGGCCGCCGTCACCATCGGCCCGGCCCGAGCCCAGGACAAGATCACCTTCGCCTATCTGCAGGATGCCTCCTACGAGGCGGCGCTCTGGGCCTTGCGCAACGGCAAGGTGGACACGGGCGGGCTTGAGATCGAAGCCACGCCGCTGGCCATCCCGGCGCTGATCCAGGCCACCTCCATCGGGACCTATGACGTCATCATGACCGCCGTCATGGCGATACCCCGTGCCCGCGCCCGCGGTCTGGACTTGCGCATCGTCGGCACCGGTCTGCGCTACCACGCCAAGGGGGAAGGGGCGGATATTTGGGTCAAGAGCGACAGCCCGATCCAGACCCCGGCCGATCTGGTCGGCAAGACCATCGGCGTCTACGCGCTGCAGTCGACCGGCATTACGCTGGTGCGGCTGGCGCTGCTGCAGAACCACGGCCTGGATATCTCCTTCGAAGACGGCGACATTACCTGGGTGGAGCTGCCAGCGCCGCAATTGCCGGCGGCCTTGGCCACCGACCGGATCGAAGCGGGGACCCTGATCCATTCCCAGGCCTTCGCCGCCAGCAATTCGGGCGAGTTCCGCTCCATCGCCCAGACCGCCGTCGACAATTTCGAGCATTTCGGGGTCCGGCCGGTCTCCGCCGTGTTCGCCGGCTATGGGGACAGGCTGGATGCCAACCCCGACGCCCACCGGGCGTTCCTGGCTGCCCTGAAGGCCAGCGTGGACTACGCCCTGGCCAATCCGGAGGAGGTCTTTTCGGCCGTGGCCGATGAGACGGGCGTCGATCCGGCCTTCTTCGAGCGCTGGTTCAGCACCTATGGCAGCGTATCGGTCGCGGTCAGTGACGATGACGTCACGGCCATGGAGACGTTGTGGACCCTGTCCCAGGAGCAGGGGATCCTGGACGGCTTTCCGCCCATGAGCGAGGCGCTGTGGGACGGGGCGCTGCGCGAGTAAGCCCGGGCCGTGACGTTCGGGCTGTTCACCCGCACGCTGGCGCCCAGATCCGGCGCGACACCACCCGCCCGGGCGCCAAAGGAGTGGTCGGGGCGGTCGCGTCTGGCCGCCCATCTGTTCACGCTGGCCTTTTTGGTGGTTTGGTATCTGGCGGCCCTGGCGCAGCCGCCGATCACCTTGCCAGGGCCGTGGGAGACCCTGGTGGCCGCCTGGTCCTTGCTGAGCGGGGACCAGGCCCATCATCTGCTGGCCTCGGCCTTCCATGTCGTGGCGTCCATCGCCATCGCGGTCCTGATTGGCGGCGCGCTGGCAGGTCTCGCCCATGTCCTGCCGGTGTTCGACGGCGCCGTGCATGGTCGCATCACCCCGTTCCTGAACGCGTTCAGCAGCGTGGGATGGGTCATGCTGGCGATCGTTTGGTTCAGTTTCGGCCCCGGCACCGTGATCTTCGCCATTGCCGCGGTGCTGGTGCCCTTCGCCATCATCAACATCGCCGCCGGCCTGAAAGCCTTGGACCAAGAGTTGCTGGAGATGGCGCGCGCCTTCAGCCGCAGCCCGTGGCGGCGCTTTACCCTGGTCGTTCTTCCGGCCCTGTTCCCGTTCCTGTTCGCCACCCTGCGCATTTGCTTCGGGGTCAGTTGGAAGGTCACGCTGACTGCGGAGTTGTTCGGCGGTGACAGCGGCATCGGCCGGGTGATCAAGCTTGCGCGGGACAGCCTGGATACGCCGACGATCCTGGCCGGCATTCTGATCATCCTGGCCATCGTCTATGTGATCGACAACCACGTATTGGGTCCGATCGAACGCCAATTGAATCGGCACCACGGCCATGGCTGACGGCCCCGCCGGTCCCGAAAGCCCGACCACCCGTCCCCCCGCGGGCGACGGGCGGGTCCGTTGGCACCGCGTCCGATTTTGGGCGGTGCGCGCGTTGATCGCCGAAGCCACCATCGTCCTGGTCATCGTGATCTGGTGGCTGTCGGCCCGGGAGTTGTCCCCCCACGTCCTGCCGGGACCATGGCAGGTTGGCCAAACCATCGTCGCCCTGCTCCAGAGCCCCAGCTTCCACGGCCATATGTGGGCCAGCGTGGGCCGGGTCTTCCTGGCGGTGGCGGTGGCCCTGGTGCTGGGTCTGGGCTTGGCCGTGCTGCCCCGGGTGCTGCCCATCTTCCAGCACATCGTCCACCAGCGCATTCTGCCGGTCTTGAACTCCTTCCCGTCGCTCGGCTGGGCCCTGCTGGCGATGATCTGGTTCGGGGTCAGCGATTTCAGCGTCGTCTTCGTCCAGGTGATGATCCTGGTGCCGTTCTGTCTGATCAACCTGGATACCGGGCTGAAGGAGATGGATCGGGACTTGGTGGAGATGGGCCGGTCCTTCACCCGCCACCGGCGCCGCCTGGCCATCACCATCATGCTGCCCTTGCTGGCGCCCTATCTGATGTCGGCGTTGCGGATCGCCTATGGCATCGGGTGGAAAGTGTCCCTGGTCGCGGAGCTGTTCGGTGCCCGGACCGGGCTTGGCTTCCAGGTCGCCCAGGCCCAGGCCAATGCCCAGCCGGACCGGGTGCTGGCCATCTGCCTGATCATCGTCGGCATCTACCTGCTGGGTGAGCTTTTGATCCTGCGCCCGCTCTCGCGCCTGGTCCGCCGCTACAACTGATCCACCAGAGGTCCCGATGATTGCCCCCAACGCCCTCGCCCCGACCGCCGATCACGGCATTGAGACGCTGTTCGTCGAGGGGCCGCCGCGTTTGGCCTTGGACCACAGGGGCGATCGGTCCAACCCCCCGGTTCTTTTCCTCCACGGCATCGGCGGCAACCGGACCAACTGGCACTAACAGTTGATCGCGCTTGGTGACCGGTATGACGTGT
>CAYNRD010000064.1:0-9196 GCA_964399515.1 uncultured Mycobacteriaceae bacterium
GCCCTGGAGGGGGCGGTGGCGGCAACCCGCGCGGCGGCCGCGGACCTGGCCGCCGGGGCCGACCGGGCCGGCGCCCGGGAAGGCTTGGCCCGGGCGTCCGACTTCCTGGAACTGCTGGGCCAGGTGGCGGTTGGCTGGCGGTGGCTGGCCCAGGCCCTGGCGGCCGCGCGCGGTTTGGCCCATACAGGCGCGGCCCCACCCGATGCCGAAGGATCGGAGGCCGCGTTCTACCGGGGGAAGCTTCAGGCCTGTGCCTGGTTCTTCGCCCATGAACTGCCGAAGGGGCTGGCGGCCGCCGAGCGCCTGCGGGCCCCGGATGATCCGGCCTTTGCCATGAAGGATGCCTGGTTTTGATGCCGTTTTCCGACTACGCACGCCAGGACGCCACCGGCCTGGCCGAGCTGGTGCGCCGGCGGGAGGTTTCGGCCCAGGAACTGCTGGACACCGCCATCGACGCGGTCGAGCGCCTGGACCCGGAATTGAATGCGGTGGTGATCCGCGACTATGGGGCGGCCCGGCGCCAGGTGGCGGCCGGCCTGTCGGCCGACGGGGTGTTTTCGGGCGTGCCCCTGCCGCTGAAGGACCTGTTCAGCTTCTACGAAGGCACGCCGGTCACCAACGGCGCCTGGATCACCAAACACTGGGTCGCCGACCACAGTTCCACCTATGTCAAACGCTGCCTGGCCGCGGGCCTGGTGCCGTTCTGCAAGACCAACAGCCCGGAATTTGGTGTCACTGTCTCCACCGAGCCGGTGTTGCACGGGCCGACGCGCAACCCGTGGAACACCGCCTACAGCGTCGGCGGCTCATCGGGCGGCGCGGCGGCGGCGGTGGCCAGCGGCATGGTGCCCATGGCCCACGCCACCGACGGCGGCGGCTCGATCCGGATCCCGGCGGCCAGCTGCGGGCTGGTCGGCCTGAAACCGTCTCGGGGGCGGGTGCCGGTGGGACCGATGGTGGGGGAGGCATGGAACGGCCTGGCCACGGGCCATGTCATCACCCGCACGGTGCGGGACACCGCCGCCATGCTGGACGCCACGGCCGGCCTGGAAAGTGGCGACCCCTATTCGGCGCCGGCCCCGCCGGCCCCGTTCCGGGATGCGCTGGACGCCCCGGACCGGCGGCTGAAGATCGCCCTGATGACCACGCCGGTCAGCGGCCTCGACATCGATCCGGAGTTGACCCGCGCCACGGAGGCGGCGGCGCGCCTGTGCGAAAGCTTGGGCCACGCGGTGGAGCTGGCGCAGCCGTCCCGCATTGACGGTTTGGCCATGCAGCAAGCCGGCGCCTTTTGCGCCGGGATCAACTGCCTGGAAATGCTGGACCTGATCGGCCGGGAGCGCGGCGCGCCGATCGCCCAGGAGGAGGTGGAGCCGTCCACCTGGGATCTGGCCCAGGCGGTCCGGGGCGCCAGCGCGCTCGACTACCTGAACGCCATCCAGCGCCTGCACCTGACCGGCCGCGCCTTCGGCCGCTTCCTGGACGAGGGCGGCTTTGACGTGGTGCTGTCACCGACCCTGGGCGCGCTTGTGCCGCGGCTTGGCCACCTGGACACCCATGCGCCCGAACACGCCGAACGGGTGTTGCGGCACATCGCCTTCACCCAGCTGTACAACATCATCGGGGCGCCGGCGATCTCCCTGCCGCTGGCCTGGGATACGGACGGCCTACCGCTCGGCGTGCAGTTCGGCGCCGCCTATGGCGACGATTGGGTGCTGCTGCAGTTGGCCGCCCAGTTGGAGCGGGCCGCCCCCTGGGCCGACCGCCTGCCGCCGCTGCACATCAGCCGGGAAACGGAAGCGATGGCGTGACCACCGCCCTGTTCACCGGCCGCGCGGCGGACTACGCCGGGTATCGCCCCGGCTACCCGGACGCCCTGATCGCGGCCCTGGCCGCCCGCCTGGGCCTTGGCCCCGGCACCACCATCGCCGACCTTGGCGCCGGCACCGGCATCCTCAGCCGGGCGTTGGCGGCGACGGGCGCAAGGGTGATCGCCATCGAACCCAACCCGGACATGCGGGCGGCGGCGACCGATGCGGGATTGGCGCTGCGCTTTCAGGACGGCACGGCCGAGGCGACCGGCCTGGGCGACCAATCGGTCGATCACATCACCGCCGCCCAGGCCTTCCACTGGTTCGACCCACCCCGGGCGCGGGCGGAAGCCCTGCGGATCCTGAAGCCCGGCGGCCAGGTGGCGCTGGTCTGGAACAAACGGGACAAGGCCGAAGGGTTTTCCAGCGTGTTGGAGACGCTGTTGCTGGCCCATTGCCCGCGCTACCGCCAAGACCGGTTCCCGGGCTCCCTCACCCAGGCCTTCGCGCAGTTCTACGTCACGCCCCCCCAAGCGCCGGAGCGCTTCGCCAACCCGCTGACCGTCGACCGGGACGGGCTGATCGGCTATGCGCGGTCGTTCAGCTATGTGGACGCGGACAACGCGGCCCTGTTCCAGGCCCTTGATGCCGCCTTCGCGCGCCATGCCATCGGGGGCGTCGTCACCATCGGTCAACGGGCCGATCTGTTCGTGGGCCCGCTGACCGCACCATGACCCCGCGCGCCGATTACATCATCGTCGGCGCCGGTTCGGCCGGCTGCGCGCTGGCCTACCGCTTGAGCGCGGACGGGCGGCATCGGGTGCTGGTGGTCGAAACCGGCGGCTCCGACCGGGGGCCGCTGATCCAGATGCCGGGGGCGCTCAGCTACCCCATGTCCATGCCCCGCTATGATTGGGGCTACCGGACCGAGCCCGAACCCCATCTGGGCGGCCGGACCCTGGCGGCGCCAAGGGGCAAGGTGATCGGCGGCTCCAGTTCGATCAACGGCATGGTCTATGTGCGCGGCCACGCCCTGGATTTCGACCATTGGCGGGACCAAGGGGCGGTCGGCTGGGGCTATGCCGATGTGCTGCCCTATTACAAGCGGCTGGAGGATTGGCACCCGGGCGGCCATGGCGGTGATCCCGCCTGGCGGGGGGCGGGCGGCCCCGTGCACGTCACCCGCGGCCGGCGGGACAATCCGTTGGTCCAGGCGTTCGTCGAGGCCGGGCGCCAGGCCGGATATGGCGTCACGGGCGATTACAACGGCGAACGGCAAGAGGGCTTCGGGCCCATGGAGCAGACGGTCTGGCAAGGCCGACGCTGGTCCACCGCCAACGCCTATTTGAAGCCGGCGCTCAAACGGCCCAATTGCCGGCTGGTGCGCGGGTTCGCCACGCGGGTGGTGATCCAGGACGGTAGGGCCGCCGGGGTTGAAATCGACCGCGGGCGGGGTGTCGAGGTCTTGCACGCGGCGCGGGAGGTGGTCCTGGCCGCCAGCGCGTTCAACACGCCCCTGCTGCTGATGCTGTCCGGCATCGGCCCCGCGGCCCATCTGACCGAACATGGCCTACCGGTGGTCGCCGACCGGCCCGGCGTGGGCCAGAACCTGCAGGACCATCTGGAACTCTACCTGCAGTTGGCGTGCACGCGGCCGGTCAGCCTGTACCGATACTGGAACCCGTTGGGCAAGGCCTGGGTCGGCGCCCGCTGGCTGCTGACCAAGACCGGCCCCGGGGCGTCCAACCAGTTTGAAAGCGCCGCCTTCATCCGCTCCGCCGCCGGGGTCCCGTACCCGGACATCCAGTACCATTTCCTGCCTCTGGCGGTGCGCTATGACGGCCGGGCGGCGGTCCGTGGCCACGGGTTCCAAGCCCATGTCGGGCCGATGCGCTCCCCCTCCCGCGGCTGTGTCCGCTTGCGGTCGGCCGACCCGCGTGACCCGCCGCGGATCCAGTTCAACTATATGAGCCATCCCGAGGACTGGGAGAAATTCCGCGCCTGCATCCGCCTGACCCGGGAGATCTTCGCCCAGGACGCCTTCAAACCCTTCGCCGGAGATGAGATCCAACCGGGCGCCGCCCTGCAATCGGACACCGATCTCGACGGTTTCATCCGCGAACATTGTGAAAGCGCCTATCACCCCTGCGGCACCGCGCGCATGGGCCGGCCGGACGATCCGACGGCGGTGGTCGATCCGGAATGCCGGGTGATCGGCGTAGAAGGTTTGCGCGTCGCCGACAGTGCGATCTTTCCCCGCATCCCCAACGGCAATCTGAACGGCCCGTCGATCCTGGTGGGTGAGAACGCCGCCGACCATATCCTGGGCAACCCGCCCCCGCCGCCGGATACGCCCGCCCCCTGGATCCACCCCGATTGGCAAACCCGGCAGCGGTGAGCGGTATTATCCCGGCTTCGAAATGAGGATCTGACCGGGATGGGGACAGCTGCCTTGGGTGGTCAGATAGGCCCAGCTGTCGGTGTCGGTGAAATCGTGCAGGGTGAGATCGAAATTAAAGTCCAGCAGCAGCCGGCCCCCGGGGCGCAACCGTTGGCCGACCACATTCGCCAAAAAGAAGTGCCAATCGGCGCGCCGCCAGGGATCGCCCGTCGCGTAGCCGTTGAAAACCACCATGAAGGCGGTGATCCGGTCAAAGGTACCCAGATCTTCGGGCAGCGGTCTTTGGCGGGCGATCTTGAAGAAGCGCCGCCGGATTCCAAGGATCGCGCACACTTCATCGAAGATCTCGCCGCCATGCTTGTCCGCACCGGTGGCATCATGCCCAAGCCAGTTGACGATCGACGCGAAATACCCGCACCCGCAGCCCAAATCCAGGATCCGACAGCCTTGCACCCGGTCCAACCCCAGCTCCATAGCCAGGATCAGATTGCGCAGGATCCAGTAGTCCGGGAACGCGACATATTTCGGCCGCTGGTGGGCTGTCTCGATCGTGTACGGGTAGGCCCGTTGCAGGGCGCGAATGCCCGCCATGTCGATCGTACCGCTATAACGCCGGGCCAGATCGGGCAGGTCGGGGAACCGGTCGATATAGGTGGAAAGCAACGACTCCCGATCGTACAGCGTGTGGCCGTCCTTCAGAGATATGGTTGAATTCGGCACGTCGACCATGGTTGCGTACTGTCGTCAATCGCGTGGGGTCGGACCGGCCGGTGCAGGCGCGCCTATGCCGTGGCCGTCAAGGGAAGACCGACGGCACAAAAGTCTGTTCGCTGAGCGGCGGACGCATATGGCTGTCCGCCGGTGGCCGTGCCGGCAGGTCAATGGCTGGTCGGGTGACATCCACATAGGGCAACAGGCTGAGCAGATGCAAAATACAGTTCAGCCGCGCGTGCTTCTTGACCTCGGCGTCGACCACATACCATGGCGCCTGCTTGATGTCGGTGTGGGCGAACATGGCGTCCTTGGCCATGGAGTAGTCGGTCCAGCGGTTGCGCGCTTCGATATCGATTTTGCTGAGCTTCCAGCGCTTGTTCGGATGCCGGTTCCGGCTTTGGATGCGGCGCTCTTGCTCTGCCTCGGAAATCGAGAACCAGTACTTGATCAGCGTCAGGCCGGAGCGGATCAGCATGCGCTCGAATTCGGGGCATGACCTCAGGAACTCCTGATACTCTTCCTCCGAGCAGTAGCCCATCACGCGCTCGACGCCGGCGCGGTTGTACCAGGACCGGTCGAACAGGACGATTTCGCCCGCCGCCGGCAGATGCTCAACATAGCGCTGGAAGTACCACTGGCCTTTCTCGCGCTCGGTCGGGGCGGGCAAGGCGACCACCCGACAGACCCGGGCATTGAGGGTTTGGGTCATGCGCTTGATCACCCCACCCTTGCCGGCGGCATCCCGCCCCTCGAAAATCACAACGACCCTTTGGCCGGTGGTCCGCACCCATTCCTGCATCACCACCAGTTCACCATGCAGACGCTTGAGTTCCCGGCGGTAGACATCGTTGGCGACGACTTTACCGCCGGCGTCTTTGAGCGCGTCTCCGTCCGGCTTGGGCGTCTTGCGTTTTGGCATGCTTCGTCCCCGCACATTCCCCGATGGGACGGAACCATGACGCGGTTTTGCCGCCACGTCGATGGGACGCCGCCCATGGACGGGACTGTCCTAAGGCGCCCGGGTGGCGCCGTCCAGGGTCAGAAGCGGGCCGTACAAATCCGGCCGGCGATCCCGGAATAGGCCCCAATGGGCGCGCATTTGGCCGATCACGTCCAGGTCAAACCGGTGCGCGATGATCATTTCGGAGGTGGAATCGGCTTTTTCCAGCACCTCCCCCCGGGGCCCGGCGATAAAGGACCGGCCCCAATAGGTCACCGACCCCAGCGCGCCGCGCTCGGTGCCAACCCGGTTGGCGCAGACCAACGGCATGAGGTTGGCGGCGGCATGGCCGCGCATGACGGTTTCCCAATGGTCATGGCAGTCCGAGCCGATCGCGGTCGGGTAGAACAGGATCTCCGCCCCCCGCAGCGCCAGGATCCGGGCACTTTCCGGAAACCACTGGTCCCAGCACACCGCGGCGCCGATCGGGGCATACCGGGTCTTGAACACGCGAAAGCCGGTATCGCCCGGGTTGGTGTAGACCTTCTCATAACAGCCGGGCGCCCCCATCGGGATGTGGGATTTCCGATACACGCCCAGGACAGCACCGTCGGCGTCGATGATGGCGTTGGTGTTGTAATAGGCCTGGTTGGCGCGCTCGAAGAAGTTGACCGGAATCACGATCGCCAGCTCCGCCGCCAGGGCCCGCATCCGGGTGACCACCGGCCCGTCGAGCGGTTGGGCGAAGCGGAAATGCTCCGGCGTCCAGTCCATGAACTGGAATTCATGGAAGGCGAAGAACTCCTGGGGCAGGACGATCTGCGCGCCTTGCCCGGCCGCCTCCCGGATCAGGCGCTCGGCCTTGGCCAGGTTCTCCTCCACGTCCCAGGAACAGGCCATTTGGGTGGCGGCGACGGTGACCGTGCTCATCGGTAGCCGATCACCCCTTCCAGGGCCGCGGCGGCGCGATACAGCGTCATCTCGTCATAATGCCGGGCGATCAGCATGGCTCCCACCGGCCGGCCGTCGCCGGTTCGGCCCACGGGCACGCTGATCGCCGGGTGGCCGGTGGCGCAAGTGGGGCTGGTGTTGCCGATCATCTCGAACGCCCGGGCGACGATCTCCTCCCGCGGCGCGTCCGGGGGCGGCAGCGGTGTCGTGGCCATGGGCGTGGTCGGCATCATCAGCAGGTCGTGCTCGGCCAAGGCGTCGTCATAGCTGGCGGTGAGCGCCCGGTTCAGGTTCTGGGCCTTGCCATAAAAGCGGCCCTGGTGGCGGCTGGCCATGTAGTGGCCGGTCAGGATGCCTAGTTTCAAGGTCTCCGACAGGCCGTCGGCGCGCGCTCGCCAGCGGGCATGGGCGTCCAGCAGGCTTTCCAGATAGACGCCCTTGGCGTTGGTGCCATAGGCATTGGCGTGCATCATCAGAGCCGTGGTGCCCTCCAGGAAGATCGGCGTCCAGATCGCCTGGCCGTCGGTGTGCAACGGCACGGTGGCGTCGGCAACCCCGGCCCCCGTGCGGGCCAGCCGGTCCGCCGCCGCCCGCACCAGGGCATCCACCTCCGGCTCCGCTTCGGGCCGGCCAAACCCCTCTTGCACCAGGCCGATCTTCAGGCCGGCCACGCCGCGCGCCAAGGCCAGGGTATAACGCTGGCCGGGCACGTCGGACTGGCGCGGGTCCAGCCCGTCAGGCCCCGCAATCGCCTCCAGCATGGCGGCGTTGTCGGCCACGGTGCGGGTGATCGGCCCGGCATGATCGACGGTCCGCTCGACCGAAAAAATGCCCGTATACGGCACCAGCCCGTGGGTGGGCTTCAGGCCGACCACGCCGCAGAACGCCGCCGGGATCCGGATCGAGCCGCCCTGGTCGCCGCCGGTCGCCATGTCGACCAGGCAAGCGGCCACCAGCGCCGCGGAGCCCGAGGACGAGCCGCCGGCGTTGAAGCCCGGCTTGGCCGGGTTGTCCACCGGCCCGGTCGCCGCCGTGTGGCTGCCGCCGGACGCGCAGTAATACTCACACACCGCCTTGCCGTGGATTTCGGCGCCGGCGTCCAACAGGCGGGTGACGAGGGTGGCGTCGATCTCCGGCACATAGCCGGCCAGCACCGACCCGCCATTGGCCATGGGCAGCCCCGCCACGCAGACATTGTCCTTGATCGCCACGGTCTTGCCGGACAAGGGGCCGGTCTTGGCCCCCCGGATCCGGCTTTTCACCGCCCAGGCATTGTGGGGGTTGTCGGCCCCCTCGGGCCGGGTGCCAGGGGTGCGCGGGTAGCGGACCGGGGGCAGGGTTTCAACCATGCGGTCGACCCGATCATAATTCTGGATCAGGCCGGCCATCAGGCCGAGGAAGCTCTCGGCCGCCTCCTCGGACAGGGTCAGGCCCAGCTCACGGCCGGTGGCCTGGATGTCCGCGACGGTGGGGCGGCGGATCGCCATCGGTCAGGACAGGGTCTTCCAATCGGCGGCGGCTTCGAACGCCGCCGCCGCCTGGTAGACGGTCGCCTCCGCATAGTGTTTGCCGGTCAGCATCATGCCCACGGGCAGCCCGTCGACCATGCCGCAGGGCACGGACATGGCGGGATGGCCGGAAATGTCGAAGGGTGCCGTGTTCTCCAGCATTTCGAACGCCCGCTGCAGGATCTCGGCCAGGGGGGCCTCGGGGCCGGGCAGCGGCGTGGCGCGCATCGCCGTGGTCGGCATCAGCAAAAGGTCATAGGCGCCCAGCATCCGGTCATAGGAGGTGCGCAGCTTGCGGGCCAAATTCTGCGCCTTGGCGTAGTAGTGACCCCGGTGGTGGCGCTGGAAATACTCGCCCGTGAACATGGTGATCTTCAAGCTCTCCGACAGCTCGTCGGACCGGCTGCGCCAATTGGCGTGATGGTCGAGCAGGCTGGTGGTGTAGAGCCCCTCCCAGCCGGTGCCCATGCCATTGCCCTTCATCATCTGGTTGGTCGAGCCCTCCGCCGCGATCGGCAGCCAGATGGCCATGCCCTGGTTGTGCATGGGGATCGACACCTCATCGACCGTCGCCCCCAGGTCCCGAAACATCTGGGCGGCGTTGCGCACGCAAGCATCGACCACCGCCTCGGATTCCGGCCGGCCGAACCCCTCCCGCACCACCGCGATCCTGAGGCCGTGCACGCCCCGACCCAGGGCGGCCAGGTAGCTGTCGGTGCGCGGGGCGTATTGGCGCGGGTCTAGCCCGTCGGCCCCCGCGATCACCTCCAGCAGCAGGGCGTTGTCGGCGACGGTCGCAGTCATCGGGCCGGTGTGGTCGATGGTGTTCTCGATCGGCATCACGCCCGTATAGGGCACCAGGCCGTGGGTC
>CAYNRD010000065.1:0-9194 GCA_964399515.1 uncultured Mycobacteriaceae bacterium
TACAGACGCTCGACCGGATACCCGTCCACATACCCGTAACCGCCATGCAGTTGCAGCGCGTGGGAGCACACCGTCTCGGCCATTTCGGAGGCGAACAGCTTGGCCATGGACGCCTCGCGCAGGCAGGCCAAACCTTGGTCGCGCAGGCGGGCGGCGTTCAGATACAGCTGGCGCGCGGCTTCGATCTGGGTGGCCATGTCGGCCAACCTGAACGCCACCGCCTGGTGGGCGATCAACGGCTGGCCCATGGACACCCGCTCCTGGGCGTAGGCCACCGCGGCCTCGAAGGCGGCGCGGGCCATGCCTACGGCTTGCGCCGCGATGCCAATCCGCCCGCCTTCCAGATTGGCGAGCGCGATCTTGTAGCCTTGACCCTCTTCGCCCAGCATCAGGTCGGGCGTGATCCGCACATCGTCGAAGACGATCTGGGCGGTGTCCGACGCCCGCTGCCCCAGCTTTGTCTCCAGCCGCGCCACGGTGTACCCGTCGGTTTCGGTCGGCACGACAAAGGCGGAAATCCCCTTCTTGCCCAGATCCGGATTGGTAACCGCAAACACGATCGCCACATCGGCGCTTTGGCCGGAGGTAATGAACTGCTTGGTGCCGCTGATCACCCAATGGTTGCCGTCCCGCACCGCCTTGGTCTTGATCGCCGACGCGTCCGAGCCCGCATGCGGTTCGGTCAGGCAAAACGCCCCCAAGGCCTGGCCCGATGCCATTTCGGGCAAAAAGCGCCGTTTCTGGTCTTCCGAACCGAATTTCTGGATCGGCGCGCAGCCGACCGAATTGTGCACGCTGACAATGGTCGAGACCGAGCCGTCGCCGGCGGCCAGCTCTTCCAAGGCCAGGGCGGCGGAGACCTGATCGGCGGCCGAGCCGCCATAATCCTCGGCCACCGCCATTCCCATAAAGCCCAACGCGCCGAGGCCGCGGATGGCCTCGGCGGGAACCCGCGCCTCCCGGTCCCACTCCGCGGCGTGGGGCCATAAGTGGTCCCGGGCATAGGCGCGCGCGGTATCCCGGATCAGGACCTGATCCTCGGTGAGGGTCGCGGTCATCGCAGGCGCCCTCAGGCCGCGACGCGCTCGACCGCCACCGCGACCGCCTCACCGCCGCCCAGGCACAGGCTGGCGACACCGCGCTTTAGGTCATGCTTGGCCAAGGCGTTCAGCAACGTGACCAAGATCCGCGCGCCCGACGCGCCGACCGGGTGGCCCAGCGCACAGGCACCGCCATGGATGTTGATCTTTTCGGCCGGGATATTGTGCTCGTGCATGGCGGCCATGGTCACCGCCGCGAACGCCTCATTGACCTCGAACAGGTCGACATCGGCGGCGGTCCAGCCGGTCTTGTCCAGGATCTTGGCGATGGCGCCCACGGGGGCGGTGGTGAACCACTCCGGTGCGTGGGCGTTCGTGGCATGGGCTTTGATTTCGGCCAACACCCGAAGCCCGCGCTTGTCCGCCACCGACCGGCGCATCATCACCACAGCCGCCGCCCCGTCCGAAATGGAGGATGAGTTGGCGGCGGTCACCGAGCCGTCCTTGTCGAAGGCCGGTTTCAGGGTCGGGATCTTGTCCGGGTTGGCGGTGCGGGGCTGTTCGTCGGTGGTGACGGTCACCTCCCCCTTGCGGGTCTTGATGGTCACCGGCGTCACCTCGGCGTCGAAGGTGCCGTCCTCGCCGGCGGTCTTGGCCCGGCTGAGCGAGCGGATGGCGAACTCATCCATCGCCTCCCGGGTGAACTGGTAGTGGCGGGCGGTTTGCTCGGCGAACCAACCCATCAGCTTGCCCTTGTGGTCGAAGCTGTCCTCCAGCCCGTCATAGAACATGTGGTCGATCATCCGGCCATGGCCCATGCGCTGGCCGGACCGGGCCTTGTCCAAGAGGTAGGGGGCGTTGGTCATGCTCTCCAGCCCGCCGGCGACCGCGATGTCGAAGCTGCCCGCGGCCAGCCCGTCATGGGCTTGCATGGCCGCCTTCATGCCCGAGCCGCACATCTTGTTCACCGTGGTCGCCCAGACCGTGTCCGGCACCCCGGCGTTGAGTGCCGCCTGGCGGGCCGGCGCCTGGCCCAGGCCGGCGGGCAGCACGCAGCCCATCAGCACCTCATCGACCTCCCCGGGCTTGACGCCGGAATCCTCCAATGCCGCCTTGATCGCGGCCCCGCCCAGGTCGGTGGCGCTCAAATCCTTCAACTCCCCCTGGAAGCCGCCCATGGGCGTGCGCTTGGCGCCGACGATAACGATGGGATCTACTGCGGTCATGGAACCCTCCCGGTTCGTGCAAGAGTGATCTTATGGAAATCAGAGTAGACGGCTTGCCACGGGGCCGGCAATCGCGGCCCACGCAACCCTGTCAGGTGCTAAAGTACCGGGCCAGGAACGCCTCGACCGCCTGCCAGTGCTCCTCGGCGTTGGAGCCGATCGACGGGATCAGCGCCGAGGTGCCATGCCGGCCGCCCCGGCTTGGGGTGAAGCCCTGCTTGTCCTCGTGGGGGATGGCGGCCAGCATGCCCTGCCATTGGCCGCGCTCGCTTTCGGGGGAGACGATCAGCACCGGCGCTTGGATACCGGCCGACGCGCCGGTCACCGAGATGCCGCGCAGGTATTCGCCCGGCGACATGGAGATGACGCCATCGACCGTGCCCGGATCCTCGCCCGCGATCACCAGCGCCAGGGCCGCGGAATAGGACGAACCCCACAGCAGCACCGGCCCATCCCCTTGCGCCCGGGCATAGGCCAGGCCGGCCTCGATATCCGGCCGGGCATCGGCGAAGGCGGTGGCCAGCCCCTGGGACTGGGCGCGGGCGGAGGTCTGGTTATCGATGCCCGCGAAGCCCCGGCCCGAGCGCTGGTCGAGCGCGATGGCGTTGAACCCCAGCCGAACCAGGCGCGGGGCGACTTCCCGATATTCACCCCGGCTGGCCCCGGCCATATGGGCCAGCACCACCCAGGGCTGGCCGGCACCGGCACCGTCATAGACATCGGCGGTGACCACCAGCCCGTCGCCCGCGGTCAGCGTGACGGTGTCCTGGGCCTGGGCCGATGGAACCAGGGCAATCGCCACCACCAGCGCCAAGAGGGCGCGCGATACGGTCTTCATGGACGTCTCCTCGGACAGGTCATTGGGTGCCGGTGGCCCTATCCCGCCGAAGCGGCGGCAATGGGGCAACCCGGCCTCACGCGGTGGCGTTGAACAGTTCCCGGCCGATCAGCATCCGGCGGATTTCCGACGTGCCGGCGCCAATCTCATACAGCTTGGCATCCCGGAGCAGCCGGCCGGTGGGATAGTCATTGATGTAGCCGTTGCCGCCCAGGCACTGGATCGCCTCCAAAGCCATCCAGGTGGCCTTCTCCGCCGCGATCAGGATGGCGCCGGCGGCGTCCTGGCGGGTCACTTCCCCCCGGTCACAGGCCTGGCCGACCGCATACACATACGCCCGGCAGGAATTCATGGTCACATACATGTCCGCAAGCTTGCCCTGCATCAGCTGGAATTCCCCGATCGGCTTGCCGAACTGCTTCCGCTCATGGACGTAGGGCAACACCACGTCCCAGCACGCCTGCATGATCCCCAGGGATCCGGCCGCCAACACCGCCCGTTCGTAATCCAGCCCGGACATCAGCACATTGACGCCCCGGCCGACCCCGACCAGGACGTTGTCCTCGGGCACCTCGCAGTCCTCGAACACCAACTCGCCCGTGTGGCTGCCGCGCATGCCCAGCTTGTCCAGCTTCTGGGCGCAACTGAAGCCCTTGAAGCCCTTTTCGATCAGAAAGGCGGTGATGCCGCGCGGGCCCGCCTCCATGTCGGTCTTGGCATAGACCACCAGCGTATCGGCGTCCGGCCCATTGGTGATCCACATCTTGGTGCCATTCAGCACGTAGCGGTCACCCCGCTTGTCGGCGCGCAGCTTCATGGACACCACGTCCGAGCCGGCGTTGGGTTCGGACATGGCGAGCGCGCCGACCGCCTCCCCGGAGATCAGGCCCGGCAAGAAGCGCTTGCGCTGGTCATCGGTGCCGTTCAGGCGGATCTGGTTGACGCACAGGTTGGAATGGGCGCCATAGCTCAACCCGACCGAGGCCGAGGCACGGCTGACCTCCTCCAGCGCCACCATGTGGGACAGATAGCCCATGCCGGCCCCGCCCCAGTCCTCCTCCACCGTGATGCCCAGGATGCCAAGCGCCCCCATTTCGGGCCACAGCTCCATGGGGAACTGGTCGGTCCGGTCGATCTCCTGGGCGCGGGGGGCGATCCTGTCGGACGCGAAACTGGCCACGCTGTCGCGCAGCAGGTCGTTCTCCTCACCCAGGTTGAAGTTCATGCTGGGCAGCGCGTTGGGAATCATCGGGGGTCCTCCTGGATCGGCGCCGGTGTTCCGGTCGCCCAAGAAACAATCAGCCCGGTTTGGGCTTGGGCAGGATCATACAACTGGCGGTGCCGTGGGCCAGGCGCTTGCCGGTGTCGATGTCGAACACGTCGCCATCGGCGGTGGCGGTGCTGCGGCCCCGGTGGACGACCTTGCCGGTCGCCTTCACCCGCTGGCCGTCCAGATGCACCCGGCCGGTCATCCGCACATGCAGATCCGTGGTGGTATATAGCTCACCGCCGGACAAAGTGGCGTGCACGGCGCAGGACAGGCTGGTGTCCAGCAAGGTGGCCAGGAAGCCGCCATGGCCGGTGCCCATGGTGTTGGCGATCGACCCGTCGGTGATCGCCTCCAGCTCCACATAACCGTCCTCGACGACGGTCATGCGGGCGTTTACGGTCACCAGCATGGGTGGGGTGGTCACGGTCCCATCCCGGACCCGGGTCAGGAAGGCCTTGCCATCAATCCCGTGGTCCAGCACATCGGGGACGACCTCCGGGTCATATTCGTAACTGCGGGTGGTCACGGCCATCGCGGGGGTCCGGTCCTGGGGTTTCGGGGAGGCCTGTTTCGGCCGCGCGCGGCGGCGATCCCCGCGCCCAATCCTGAACAAGGGGGGACATACCATGAAGCTGACTTGGCTGGGCCACGCAAGCTTTCACATCCAAACCGCCGGCCTGGACGTGGTCATCGACCCGTTCTTCACCGGCAACCCGAAATTCCCCGCCGGCTATGAGGACCGGATCAGCAAGATCGATATCCTGGTCCTGACCCATGGCCACGCCGATCATTTCGCCGACGCGGTCCGGCTGGCCAAGAAGTACAATCCGCAGGTGTTCGGCCAGTATGAGCTGATCGGCTACATGGGCAGCCAAGGGTTGGACAAGCTGCAACCCATGAACACCGGCGGCACGGTCGATGCCGGCAACGGTGTTGACGTGACCATGGTCAATGCCAGCCACGCCTCCAGCTTCTCGGACGGCAACGACGCGGCACCGACCTATATGGGGGTGGCCAATGGCGTGGTCCTGCGCGGGCCGGACAAGACGCTCTACCACGCCGGCGATACGGACGTGTTCTCGGACATGGCGCTGATCCAGCGCCTATACGCACCCAAGATCGGCCTGATCCCGATCGGCGACCGGTTCACCATGGGGCCTGAGGGAGCGGCCCTGGCCTGCAACGAATTCCTGGACCTGGAAACCATCATCCCGATCCACTGGGGCACCTTCGAACTGTTGACCGGCACGCCGGACCAGTTCGCGGCCCTATTGCAGCGCGGGCAGATGCTTGTGCCAACCCCGGGTGAGACGGTGACCCTTTAAAAACACCGCTCCAGCATGGCGCGTAGGGCCCGGGCGCGGTGGCTGTACTGGGCTTTCTGGTCGGCGGTCATCTGGGCGAAGCTGCGCGCCTCGCCCTCGGGCGTGAACACGGGGTCATAGCCGAAGCCGCCCGTGCCGCGCGGCGGGAACACTAGCGTGCCGTCGATTTGGCCCTGGGCCGTTTCCACATGGCCGTCGGGCCAGGCCAACGCCAGCACGCAACGAAACCGCGCGGTCCGGTCCGCGTGCCCGGCCAGCGCGGCCTCGATGCGCCGGATGCCCAAGGCATCGTCCCGGCGCCCCTCCTCCGTGGTCGCCCAATCGGCGGTGTGAACGCCCGGCTTGCCGCCCAGGGCGATGATTTCCAGCCCGCTGTCATCGGCCAGGGCCGGCAGGCCCGCCGCCTGTGACGCGAGGCGCGCCTTATGGGCGGCGTTGGCCTCGAAACGGTCATGGGGCTCGTCCGGCAACGGCAGATCCAGATCCCCGGCCCCCAGCACCCGGGCGACCCGGTTGCCCAAGCTGCGGCGCAGCTCATCGAGCTTGCCGGCATTGTGGCTGGCCAGCACCAGGGTATCGCCCCGGAACCGCCTGACATCGGGCCCGTTCATGGGCAGCCCCCCTTCCCTCGGTTGGGTCGGCGCCGCCGCACCGATACCTTTGCGTGTATTGGGCTATCCCATTGCACGGTTTTGCATAGGTTCGCCATGGGCGAAACACCGGAAGCGTCCATCGCGTCACGCGATCGGGGAGATGGGTCCGGAAATGGACTCGAATGCGTTGAATTGCCGCGGAGATTTAGCATACTATAGCATTCATTTCGGCGATCCAGAGACGATCGAACCATAAAAGGCAAGTCGGACATGGCGCATTGGGTTGAAAATCTACGGGTCGTCCACAAGCTGGCGATCGGATTCGGGGTGGTCGGGGTTCTGGTTATCGCCATGGCCGCGGTCAGCGTGGTGTCCGCCGGACGCTTGAGCACGCTGTTTTCCGGGTACAACACCGTCATTGATGACAAGAGCTTGTTTGCGAACACCCAGCTGGACATGTTTCGCGCCCGCATCGCGGTGAAGGATTTCGTGATCATGGCCTCGGACGACGCGGTCGGGCGGGTCCAGCGCCACCTGCGGGAGGCGCGTGACCGGATCGCGACCGGTTTGGAGCGGTTTGGAGACCGGCCGGACGTCACCCGCCGGGCCGAGGCGATCGGCGCGTTGATCGACCATTACGACGCCAGCTTCGATGAGGTCGTCGCCCTGCAGGATCGTCGGTCTGAGATCTTGGAGAGCGCGGTTCGGCCGGTCGGCACCGAAACTCGCAAGCTACTGAGCGCTATCGCAGACAGCGCGTTCGAGGATGGCGACGCCACTTCCGCCTTTCTGGCCGGCAACGCCTTGCAGTTCCTGCTGTTGGGGCGGCTGTACGCCGAGCAGTTCCTTTTGGACAATTTGGAAGCGGACTATACCCGCGCCAAACAGGATTTGGGCCAGGCCGACGCGGCCATGGAGCGCATGCTGCTGAGCCTGGAAAACCCGACCCGCCGGGATCTGGCAACCCAGGCCGAGGCGAGCCTGACCCGCTATACGGCGGCGTTTGACGACATCGCCAGTTTGATCCGGGAGCGGAACGCGATCATAACCGGCACCCTGGACCAAATCGGCCCGCGCGTGGTCGCCGAATTGGAAGGCCTGAACGCCGAGGCGAACGCCAGCCAGGAGCGGCAAGACCCGGTGGTCGCGGCCGCGATCGGCGGTTTGGAAGTCGTGTCCCTGGGCTTGGGCACCATCGCCGTGCTGCTGTCGCTGGCCGCCGCCTGGGCGGTGACCCGCCAGATCGCCGGCCCCTTGCGCCAGATGACCGGAACCATGACCGCCCTGGCCGACGGCCAGCTGGACACCGAGATCGCCTTTGCCGACCGGCGGGAGGAAGTGGGCGCCATGGCCCGGGCGGTGCGGGTGTTCCGCGACGGCCTGCGGGACAACGCCCGCCTGGCCGAACAGACCCGCACCGACACCCAGGCGCGGGAAGCCCGCGCCCAGCGCATCGCGGAGCTGACCCAAGGCTTCGACCGGGACGTGTCGACCATGCTGGATACCGTGCACTCGGCGGTTTCCGGGCTGGAGACCAGCTCCGGCAGTGTCGCCAGCGCGTCCGAACAGTCCAGCCAGCAGGCGACCAGCGTCGCCGCCGCGTCCTAGCAGGCCTCGGCGAGTGTCCAGACGGTCGCGGCCGCGTCGGAGCAGCTGGCCAGTTCGATCGAGGAGATCGGCCGCCAGGTGCAGGTGTCGGCGGACCTCGCGGCGGGGGCCGTGACCTCGGCCGAGGCCAGCGACCGGCGGGTGCGCGCTCTGGCCGAGGCGGCCGGTCGGATCGGCGAAGTGGTCGCGCTGATCACCGACATCGCCGAACAGACCAACCTGCTGGCGCTGAACGCCACCATCGAGGCCGCCCGGGCCGGGGACGCCGGCAAGGGCTTCGCTGTCGTCGCCAGTGAGGTCAAGACCCTGGCCGGGCAGACCGCCAAGGCGACCGAGGAGATTTCCACCCAGATCACCGCCATCCAGGAGGCGACCCGGGACACCGTGGACGCGATCGGCCAGATCGGCGCCCAGATCAAGGACATGAACGCCATCACCGCCACGGTGGCCTCTGCGGTCGAACAGCAAAACGCCGCCACGCGGGAAATCGCCCGCAACGTCCAGGAAGCCGCCCGCGCCACCCAGGACGTTACCGTGACGATCAGCGGCGTGTCCCAGGCCGCCGGCGTGACCGAAGGGGCCGCGCGCTCGGTCCAAGACGCCGCCGAAACCCTGTCGAGCCAGTCCCGGAGACTGCGCGACCGCGTCGATGGCTTCCTGGGCCAGGTCAAGACAGCGTAAGCGGAGGGGGCACCCCCCTCCCCCCTTGCCTGGGCACCGGCCCATCGGGTTCGGGGGCCGGTCGATCCAGGGCCGTCCGGCCCCCTACAGCAGGAACCAGGCCGCCAGGCCCAGGAAGACGAAGAAGCCGACCACGTCGGTCACGGTGGTCAGGAACACGGAAGACGCGATCGCCGGATCGACCCTCAGGCGTTCCAAAGCCAGCGGGATCAAGGTGCCCGACAGCCCCGCGACCAGCAAGGTGATCACCATGGCGGCGGCGATGACCGCCGCGATCTGCCAATCGCCGAACCAGGCCCAGGCCACCGCCGCCCCCAGCCCGGCGAAGATCATCCCATTCAGCGCGCCGACCAGCAGCTCCTTGGCGACGATGCGGCGGGCGGCCTTGCCCTGCAACGCCTTCACCGCCAGGCCGCGCACGGTCACGGTCAGGGTCTGGGTGCCGGCATTGCCGCCCATGCTGGCCACGATCGGCATCAGCACGGCAAGCGCCACGATCTGCTCGATGGTGGTCTCGAACAGGGCGATCACCGCCGAGGCCGCGATCGCGGTCAGCAGGTTGACCGCCAGCCAGGTGAAGCGGCTGCGGGTGGTGGCTAGGACCGCGTCCCGG
>CAYNRD010000066.1:0-9068 GCA_964399515.1 uncultured Mycobacteriaceae bacterium
CGGCCGCTATTCGGCGATCGGGCTGCGCCCGGATTTGATCTGGCGCTGCGGCCGGGACGGCGTCGCGGTCAACCGCCGTGCCCTGGACGACGCGGCCGCCTTCGAGCCGGTGGCGGGCCCGGCCATGGAAAGCCTGCGCGCGCTGTGGTGGCAAAGCCGGATCGCCCTGCCCGACGGCATGGCCCCGATCGCGGCCGGGCTGTACGGCTATCTGGGCTATGACATGGCCCGGCACATGGAACGCCTGCCCGACCACAACCCCGATGATCTGAACCTGGCGCTGAGCATCATGATCCGGCCGACGGTGGTGGTGGTGTTCGACGGCATCGACGACACGGCGACCATCGTCACGCCGGTCTGGCCCGACCCGGGCCGGGACGCGCGCGCCGCCTATGACGGGGCGATGGCCCGGCTGGACGCGGTCGCCGACCGGCTGGGCGGGGCGCTGCCGGCCCCGGCGGCACCGCCGCCGACGGGCGGGGCCGATGCCGGGGCGGCGCTGGACCCCGTCTCCAACATGAGCCGGGCCGATTTCCACGCCATCGTCGAGAAAGCCAAGGCCTATATCCGCGCCGGCGATATCTTCCAGGTGGTGCTGTCCCAACGCTTCAGTCAGGACTTCCCCCTGCCCCATTTCGACTTCTACCGGGCGCTCCGGCGCCTGAACCCGTCGCCGTTCCTGTTCCATCTGCGCCTGGGGCCGGCCTTGTCGGTGGTCGGGTCCAGCCCGGAAATCCTGGTCCGCCTGCGCGGGTCGGAGGTGACCATCCGCCCCCTGGCCGGCACCCGCAAGCGCGGCGCCACCGCCCTGGAGGACAAGGCCCTGGCCGATTACCTGCTGGCCGACCACAAGGAACGGGCCGATCAGCTGATGCTGCTCGATCTGGGCCGCAACGATGTCGGCCGGGTGGCGGCCACCGGCACGGTCAAGGTCACCGACCAGTTCCAGATCGAGCATTACTCCCACGTCATGCACATCGTCTCCAACGTGGTCGGCCGCATCGCCGACGACAAGGACGCCATCGACGCCCTGATCGCCGGGTTTCCGGCCGGGACCGTCTCCGGCGCGCCCAAGGTGCGGGCCATGGAGATCATCGATGAGCTGGAGGTGTCCCGCCGGGGGGTCTATGCCGGGGCGATCGGCTATTTCGGGGCGTCGGGGGAGATGGACACCTGCATCGCCTTGCGCACGGCGGTGCTGGTGGGCGACCGGCTGCACATCCAGGCCGGGGCCGGCATCGTCGCCGAATCCGACCCCGAATCCGAGTTCCAGGAAACCCGCAACAAGGCCATGGCCCTGGTCCGCGCCGCCCAGGAAGCGATCCGCAGGGCCACCGGCACCGGATAGGCGGTCACGGCGTCACGGGCGTGCCGGGCCGGGCCATCAGGGCCGGCACGCCAACCAGGGCGACGCCCGCCCCCGCCAGGCCCGGCAGCGCGTCCGCCAGAGCCGCCAGGGTTTCGGGATGGGGATGGCCGATCGCCACCGCCTGGCCCCGGCCCCGGGCCAGGGCGATGGCCTCGGCCAAAGCGGCCGTCACCGCCGCCGGGGCCGGATCGTGATCCAGGAACACATCGCGGCCGGCCGATGGCATTCGCAACTGGGCAGCCAGTTTCAATGCCTGGCTGTCCGGGCTTGTCCGGCTGTCCAGAAAGCCCAGGCCCCGATCCCGGATCGCGGCCAACACCGGTGCCAACGCCACGGGGTCGGCGGTGAACCGGCTGCCCATATGGTTGTTGACCCCCTGGGCATAGGGCACCCGATCCAGGGACGCGGCCAGGCGGGCCAGGTTTTCCGCCGCCCCCAGCCCCACCAGCAAGGCGTTGGGGCCGGGATCATGGGCCGGGTCGAGCGGCTCCATCGGCACATGGACGAACACCACATGGCCCCGGTCGCGGGCGCGGGCCGCCTGGCCGGACACGTCCCGCCCGTGGCCCAGGAACGCCAGGGTCAACGGGCCGGGCAGCGCGATCGCGGCCTCGGTGCGCCGCCGGTGTGGCCCCAGATCGTCGATCACGATCGCCAGCCGGGCGCCCGATGGCGGCGCGGGCTTCGGCGGCGCCGGCCTGGGCGGTGCGGCCCGGGCCCGCACAGCGGGCGGGGCCGGTTGGGTCTGCAGTGCCCGCGGCTGGGGGACGGCCGCCTGGGCCGGCGGCAACTCCGATGGCGCCGGCGCCGAGACCGGCGGCGGAAAGCGGAATTGCGGGGGGTCCCGGGGGGTGTCCTGGGGGGCCGTGCCGTCGCCGCCGAACGCCCACAGCACCAGCAAGACCACGCCCATGATCAGCCCCAAACCCCCGGCCACCAGGACCGCCAAGCGTTGCCAACTCAGCCGCAGCCGTTCCATGGCCCCTCGCTTCCCCTTCGGCGGCGCCGGCGCTCCGGACCGCCGTGATCCGGGCTTTCAAAACCGCGATGCCGCCGCTACCGTCCTGCCCAGACAGACCCCATGGCCGGCCGCGCGCAGCCGCCGGCACCACCGAATCCCATGCGCCCCGTGCTTCTGGTCATCGATAACTACGACAGCTTTACCTTCAATTTGGTGCATTTTCTGGGGGATCTGGGTGCGGAGACCCGGGTGGTGCGCAACGATGCCCTGGATGTCGGCCAGGCCATGGCCCTGGGGGCCGACGGCATCGTGCTGTCGCCGGGCCCGTGCGACCCGGACAAGGCGGGCATTTGCCTGGACCTGATCCAGGCGGCGGCGGGAACGGTGCCGATCTTCGGCGTGTGCCTGGGCTTCCAGGCCATCGGCCAGGCCTTCGGGGGGCGGGTCGTGCCGGCGCCGCAACTGATGCACGGCAAGACCAGCGCCATCCACCATCGGGGCGGCGGCGTGCTGGCCGGCCTGCCCAGCCCGTTCCAGGCCGCGCGCTATCATTCCCTGTGCCTGGAGGCGGACACCCTGCCCGACTGCCTGGCACCGGTCGGCTGGACCGAGGATGGCGTGGTCATGGCGATCGCCCATCAAACTCTGCCGATCCATGGGGTGCTATTCCACCCCGAAAGCATCGCGTCCGAACACGGCCACCGGGTTCTGGACCGGTTCCTGGCCATCGCCGGCCGGCGGACCGCCCCATGATCGCCGCCGCCGCCAACCCGCCGGGCGATGCCGCGTCGCTGAAGCCGTTCTTGGCCCAACTGGCCCAAGGCCGCACCCTGGATGAGGCGGAGGCCGGCCGGGCGTTCGAGATCATCATGTCCGGTGCCGCGACACCGGCCCAGATCGGCGCCTTTCTGATGGGCCTGCACCTGCGGGGGGAGACCGTGGCGGAGATCACCGGCGCCGCCCGGGTGATGCGCGCCAAGGTCACCGGCGTGCAGGCGCCGCCGGGGGCGGTGGACTGCTGTGGTACCGGCGGCGATGGGGCGCACAGCTACAACATCTCAACCGCGGTCAGCTTCGTGCTGGCCGGCAGCGGCGTGCCGGTGGCCAAGCACGGCAACCGGGCGCGGTCATCGAAAACCGGTGCTGCCGACGTGCTGGCCGAGTTGGGTGTCAATATCGAGGCCGAGGTGCCGGTGATCGAACGGGCGATCCGGCGGGTGAATATCGGCTTTTTGTTCGCCCAGAAGCACCATGGTGCCATGCGCCATGTCGGCCCGGCCCGGGTGGAGCTGGGGTTCAGCACCATCTTCAACGTCCTGGGGCCGCTGACCAATCCGGCCGGCGCCCGGCGCCAGCTGCTGGGGGTCAATGACCCGGCCTGGCTGGCGCCGCTGGCCGAGGTGCTGGGCAAGCTGGGCTCGGAGGCGGCCTGGGTGGTCCACGGCACCGACGGCATGGATGAGATCACCATCACCGGGCCCAGCCGCATCGCCCAACTGCGCGACGGTCGGGTCACCGAATTTCAGATCGCGCCCGAGGATCTGGGCCTGGCCCGGGCCGATGCCGACGCCATCCGGGGCGGCGATGCCGCCACCAACGCCGCGGCCTTGCGCCGGGTCCTGGCCGGTGAGCCGTCCGCCTATCGGGACATCGTGGTGTTGAACGCCGCCGCCGCCCTGGTGGTCGCCGACCGGGTCGGTAACCTGGCCGAGGGGGTCGAACTGGCCCAGGCGGTGTTGGACGGCGGCAAGGCCCAAGCGGCCCTGGACGGGTTGATCCGCATCAGCAATGAGAGCCCCGTGGAATGAGCATTTCCGACACCCTGGCCCGCATTCTGGCCGACAAACGGCACTGGGTCGCCGCCCGCAAGGCCGAGCGCGCCGAGGCCGACGCGCTGGCCCGGGCGCGGGACGCGGACCCGCCGCGCGGCTTCGCCCGCGCCCTGGCCGAGACGGCGGCGGCCGGCCATTACGCCCTGATCGCCGAAATCAAGAAGGCCTCCCCGTCCCGGGGGCTGATCCGGGCCGATTTCGACCCGGCCCACCTGGCCCAAGCCTATCGGGAGGGCGGCGCCACCTGCCTGTCGGTGCTGACCGACCAACCCTATTTCCAGGGGGAGGATGCCCACCTGACCCAGGCCCGGGCGGCGGTCACGCTGCCGGTGTTGCGCAAGGACTTCATGATCGACCCCTATCAGATCGCCGAATCCCGGGCCTTGGGCGCCGATTGCGTGCTGCTGATCATGGCGGCCCTGTCGGACCTCCAGGCGGCGGAACTGGAGGACGCGGCCATGGGTCTGGGCCTGGACGTGCTGGTTGAGGTTCATGACATCGCCGAAATGGATCGGGCCTTGGCACTGAAATCCCAGTTGCTGGGGATCAACAATCGGGACCTGAAGACCCTGGCGGTGGATCTGGCGACCACGGAAACCCTGGCCGGGCGGGTTCCGGTAACCAAGACCCTGGTTTCGGAAAGCGGCCTGTACGCACCCGCCGATCTGGCCCGGATGGAACGGGCCGGAGCCGCGGCGTTCTTGATTGGGGAAAGTCTTATGAAACAACAGGATGTGGCGAAATCCACAGCCGAGCTGTTAGGGGAGCGCGGCCCGGCCGGCGCCGCTCCCCGGCATGCTGACGACGCAACCGGCAGCGCAGTTGCATGAGCGGCCTGACCCATTTCGACGGCGCCGGCAACGCCCGGATGGTCGATGTCGGCGCCAAGCCGGTGACCGAGCGGCGGGCGGTCGCCGCCGGCCGGGTGCTGATGGCGCCGGATACCCTGGCCATGGTCACCGCCGGCACGGCCAAGAAGGGCGATGTGCTGGCGGTGGCCCGGCTGGCGGGCATCATGGCGGCCAAGAAAACCGCCGATCTGATCCCGCTGTGCCACCCCATGGCCCTGTCGGCGGTGGATCTGGACCTGTCCGCCCAGGCGGCGCCGCCCTCGGTCACCGTCACCGCCACGGTCAAGACCACCGGTCAGACAGGGGTGGAGATGGAAGCGCTGACCGCCGTCACCGTGGCCTGCCTGACGGTCTATGACATGCTGAAGGCGGTGGATCGGGCCATGGTGATCGAGGCCGTACGCCTGACCCACAAATCCGGCGGCAAGTCCGGGACCTATGAGGCGCCCTGATGGGTCCCGATCCCGCGCCCAAGCCGATGCTGACCGTCCTTGAGGCCCGGGACCGGATCCTGGCGGGCTTGGCGCCGGTCGCGGCCGAGACCGTTTCGGTGCTGGCCGGCCATGGCCGGGTCCTGGCCCAGGATGTCCCGGCCCGGCTGGACCAACCCTTCGCCGATCTTTCCGCCATGGACGGTTTTGCCGTGCGGGCGGCGGATGCGGCCGAAGCCGGCCGGCGCTTGCGCGTCGTGGGGGCGGTGCCCGCCGGCAGCGACCACCCGCACCCGCTGGGCCCGGGCGACTGCGTCCGGATCTTCACCGGCGCCCCCCTGCCCCAGGGGGCCGACGCGATCCTGATCCAGGAGGATGCCGAGGACCTGGACGCGGATGGTGCCGCAATCCGGGTAACCGCGCCAGTCTCCCAGGGGCTGTATGTCCGGCCCAGGGGGCTGGATTTCGCCCGCGGTGATCGGCTGCTGGCGGCGGGCCGCCGCTTGACCGCCCGGGATATCGGCCTGGCCGCCGCCGCCGATCATCCGTTCCTGTCGGTCCGGCGCCGACCCCGGGTCGCCCTGCTGGCGACCGGGGACGAGATCGTGTTGCCGGGCCAGCCGCGCGGCCCCCAGCAGATCGTCAGCTCCAACGCCTTCGCGCTCGCGGGGCTGGTCCGTGCCGTGGGGGGGGAGCCGGTGATCCTGGACATCGCCCCCGACCGGCCGGACCGTTTGGCGGGCCTGGCGGGCTCGGACCACGGCGCCGACCTGCTGGTGACCACTGGCGGGGCCTCGGTCGGCGCTTACGACCTGGTCCATGGGCTGCTGGGCGGCGCCGATGCGGCTGCCGATGCCGATGCCGGCACGGCGGTGGATTTCTGGAAGATCGCCATGCGGCCCGGCAAACCCCTGATCTGGGGCCGGCTGGCCGGTGTTCCGGTGCTGGGCTTGCCCGGCAACCCGGTCTCGGCCCTGGTCTGCGGGCTTTTGTTCCTGGTGCCGGCCCTGGCGGCCCTGCTGGGCCAGGACGTGCCGACCGCGCCGCGCATGGCGCGCACATCGACCGCCCTGCCCAAGAATGGCGGGCGGGAGGACTATATGCGGGCCACGCTGGCCTGGGCCCAGGCGGACGGCCTGCCCGTGGTGACCGCCTTCGACCGGCAGGACAGCTCCATGCTGGCCACCCTGGCGGCCGCCGACGCCCTGGTGATCCGGCCCGTGGGCGCCGATCCGGTGCCCGCCGGCGGCATCGTGCCGGTGTTGATCTTCCCGCCTGATCTTTAGTGGTCGAACACCCGAAATTTAATTACAAATGGCGCGGAACTTTCACTGAACATTCGTTGACGTTTATCGTTTGTTCTGTTACCACAGCCCTACAAACACCGGCTTGGGCCCAGACCGCTTGGCAGGGTTCGAAGCCGAAAGACGATGTTTTTGGCGCGCGGTTCGGCCAGCGGTCTGGGAGTGTGGGGTGACATGTTGACCAAGAAACAGCAGGAACTGCTTTTGTTCATCCATCAGCGGCTGACCGATGGCGGCGTCTCGCCCTCCTTCGATGAGATGAAGGAAGCGCTCAATCTGCGCTCGAAGTCGGGCATTCACCGGCTGATCACCGGACTGGAGGAACGGGGCTTCATCCGCCGCCTGGCCCATCGGGCGCGAGCGTTGGAGGTGGTGAAGATGCCGGACAATCTGGTGCCGACGGCCCGGGTGCCCCAGGCGCCGTTCAAGCCGTCGGTGATCCAGGGCGGCATGGATGTGCGGCGGCCGGCGGGGCTGACCGGCCGGGGCCTGAAGCCGGTCACCGACCGCCCGCCGACCGAGGACACCCAGCAGATCCCCCTGTATGGCAAGATCGCCGCCGGCACCCCGATCGAGGCGCTGCGGGACAATTCGGCCTTCGCCGAGGTGCCGCCGTCGCTGCTGGGCCAGGGGGAGCATTACGCGCTGGAGGTGGACGGCGATTCGATGATCGACGCCGGCATCCATGACGGCGACGTGGTGATCATCAAGCGCACCGACCAGGCCGAGAACGGCGCCATCGTCGTGGCCCTGGTCGATGGCGGCGAGGTGACCTTGAAACGCCTGCGTCGCAAGGGCAACACCATCGCCCTGGAGCCGGCCAACGCCGCCCATGAAACCCGGATCTACGGCGCTGACCGGGTGCAGGTCCAGGGCCGACTGGTGGGGCTGATCCGCAAATACTGACCTGTTTTGTGTCACCGCCCGCGGGACCAGGGCCGGCCGGGCCTGGCCAGGGCGCGGATGTCCGGCCCGTCGGCGCGCAGCCGCACGGTGATGCCGCCCATGCGGCGCAGGTCCCACCGGTCCAGGACCGGCGCCGCGCAGGCCCGGGGTGCCGTCCAGTCCATGGCGATGACCAGATCGGCCCGGGCGCAGTCCTCGACCAGGGCGTCGGCGCCAGCCGGCAGGGCGATCCGGTGGCCATGGCCATGCAGGACGCAGCCGGTCCGGTCGCAGGACAGCGGGCCCGCCGCGCCCGACCCCGCCGCGCCCGCACGCGTGCTGGCTTCGGTTTGCCAATGGCGCTCGAACAGGCCGCGCGCGAATCGTGCCCGGCTCAGGGTGTTGGCGACCAGCACTCGCGTGCCGCTGTCGGCGTCCCGCCATGCCCCGGCCCACAGCCGGCCATCGGCGGTGACCATCAGATCGGGCGGCGTGTACAGCGCCATGGACAGCGGCAGGCAGGCAAGGCCGATCAGCCCCAAGGCGCGCAGGGCGCTGCGCCAGATCGCCAGCCAGGCGACTCCGGCCAGCATGGCCACGAAGCCCCAATCGGGCGTGTAGGGCAGGCTTGGGAACGCGCCCGGCCAGCCGGCCACCGCCCGGGCCACCGCGATCAGGGCGATCAGGCCCCATTCCATCAGCCACCAGGCCGGCGCTTGCAGCCCCAGCGGGCTCAACGCCAGCCCGGTCAGCCCCATGGGCAGGATAACGAAGCCGGTCAACGGCACGCCGACCAGATTGGCGATGACGCCATAGCTGGCCAGTTGCTGGAACTGGGCGGCCGCGACCAGCCCGGTGGCGGCCCAGCCCATCAGGGCGGCCAGCACCGTGGCCTTGATCCAGTCGGCCACCGCCCAGCCCCGTTCGGCCGGCGTCTCGAACAGGGCGACCAGGCCAATCACCGCGATGAACGACATCTGGAACCCCACATTGGTGACCGCGTCCGGCCGCATCGCCAGGATCGCCACCGCCGCCACCGCCACCAGCCTGAGGGAGATCGGCCGCCGCCCGATACCCAGGGCGATCAGCACCACGGCGGTCATCAAGAACGCCCGGATCGCCGACCACGGCATGCCGACCAGCAGCAGATAGGCCAAGGCCACCATCAGGCCCGCCGCGGCGGCCATGGCCCGGATCGGCCAATTCAGCGCCGCGCGCGGCCACAGCGCCAGGCCCGCGCGCACCAGCCCGAAGCCGAACCCCGCCGCCAGGCCCAGATGCAGGCCCGATATCGCCAGCAGATGCCCCAGGCCCGAGGCCCGGAACCAGTCCCGCACCTCCGGCCGGACCGGGCCGCGCTCGCCGGTCAGCAGCGCCGTGGCGATCGCGGCCGCGTCCGGGTCCCCGAATTGGTCCCCAATCGCCGCCGCCACCT
>CAYNRD010000067.1:0-8937 GCA_964399515.1 uncultured Mycobacteriaceae bacterium
CGGCGGCGAGATCTGCGGCGAGCTCCTGATGCGCCTTGGCTATCTGCCCGGTGCCCATGACCCGTCCTGTCCGGTATACTCCCACCTGGAAGCCTTGGCGCCGCCCTGGCGCCAGGCAGCGCCCAAGGGGGGGTGGTGACATGCTGGGTCCATGGCTGGTGGCGGGAGTGGCGCTGCTGACGATCGCGGCCGGGCCGTCCGCGCAGGCCCAGACCGCGGCCCCGCGCACGGAGGTCGACAGCATTGACCTGAACGCGCCGCCGCCTTTGCCACCGCGCCCACCAGCCCGCCGGGTCCCGCCCGGGGCCGGGGTCGATACCGTCCTGGTGGACGGCGAAGCCTGCCTGGCGCTGGTCCGCCATCAGCCGGATGCCGATGTGGCGTTCCGGCCCGGGCTGGATGTCTCCGGCCGCCAGGTGGTGCCGGCGGAACTGGCCGGCGCCACCCGCATCGACATCCCAGAGACGATCCGGTTCCCGCTGACCATCAACCTGGCGCCGGAACTGGGCGACAGCCTGGGTGGGTTCGCGCCCGACACCCAAGTGGCCCTGGGCGAGATCGCGATCCGGGGGTCGGATGTGTTCTTCAACGGCCAGCGCCTGGTCGGCCAGGACGAAGCCTTGCTGGCCGAGGCGTGCCGGCAATCGCTGACCGTGACCTTTGGCCTGGGCATCCGGGACGCGGAGAGCCGGGATGAGGTCTTGGGCGGCCGGAGCCGGGCGGAGATCCTGGGCGGGCAGGGGGCCGGTGACCCGCCAAGCGGCGGCCGGTCCGCGATCCTGGGCGGCCAATCCCGCGACCGGATCCTGTCGGGCCCATAACGGCCCGGACCCGGTCCCGTCCGCGGGCCGGTCAGCGGGCCGCGGTGGCCGCGCGTAAATCCGGCGGGCGCACCGGTCTGTGGCCCCGGTTCCGGCGCCAGCCGTCGAAGGCCAGGGCGCTAAACGGTTTGGCGTAGAAAAAGCCCTGGCCTTGCGGATAGCCGATTGCCCGCAGGGCCTCGGCCTCCTCCTCGGTCTCGATGCCTTCGGCGATCACCTCAAGGCCGAAGACGCCGGCCAGCCCGCGCACCGACTGCACGATCGCCATGTCCTTGGGGTCGGCCAGCATGCCAGCGACGAAGGCTCGATCCAACTTCAGCTTGTCCAGCGGCAGGCGGCGCAGCAGTTCAAAGGACGAATAGCCGGTGCCGAAATCATCCAGCGCCACCGAGACGCCCAGGCCGCGCAGGTCTCGAATATGGCCGATCAGGCGGTCCATGTTGGCGATGGTCGACTGTTCGGTGATCTCCACCTCGATCAACCCTGGCGGCACCCGGTGGTGGGCCAGCACCCGCACGAACATACCCGCCAGCCCGTCATCGTCGAAATCCCGCGGTGACAGGTTGATCGCCACCGGCACCGGCGGCAGGCCCTGTTCTTGCCAATCCCGAATCTGACGGCACACGGTCTCCAGCACGAAGCGGGTGACCTTGCGGATATGGCCGGTGCTTTCGGCGATGCGGATGAAATCACCCTGATGGATCCGGCCCAGCTCCGGGTGCCGCCAGCGGCTCAACGCCTCGACGCCGGTGACCTGGCCGGTGGTGAGGCACAGTTTCGGCTGATACACCACCGACAGCTCGCCCCGATCGGCGGCGATGGCGATGTCCGCCTTCAGGCGCTCCTCCCGGTGCAGCTTGGCGCTCAGGTCCCGGTCGAACACCACGAAACGCCCGCGCCCCTTGTCCTTGGCTTGGTACAGGGCGGCGTCCGCCTGGCGCAGCAGGCTGGCAGTGGTCGCCTCCGCGCTCAAGAGCGTGACCCCGGCACTGGCGCCGATGCAGACCGAGCCGTCCTCGACCGCGATCGGCTCCCCGATGCAGGCGATCAACCGCCGGGCCAGGGCCGCCGCCTGATCCAAGGTTTCAATGCCCGTCATCACCACGGCGAACTCATCCCCGCCCAGCCGCGCGACCAGGTCGGCATCCTCGACCACGCCCAGCAGGCGGGCCGCCACCTCGGACAACACACCGTCCCCGATCAGATAGCCGAAGCGTTGGTTGACCAGCTTGAACTGGTCCAGATCGATGAAGATCACCGCCGCCATGCCGTCATCGGCCTGCAAGGCGGCCAGGGTTTGGTCCAGCACCTGGCGCAGCATGCGGCGGTTGCCCAGGCCGGTCAGCGTGTCCCGCTCCACCATCAGCTTGTAGCGCCGCTCATTCTCCTGGGCGTGAACCCGGGCGGCGGTCAGGTCGGCCCGGGCGCGGGCCAGTTCGGCGGTGGTCTGACCATGGCGGGCCACCTCCTCGGCCAGGGCCTGGACGGCCTGGGCCAAACGGTCCCGCAGGTCGTCATCGCCATCCTTGCCGCCGCCATGGTCGATCGGACGGTCGCCAGCGCCCGATCGCCGATCGCCCGCACCACGGGGCCCGGGGTCCGGGACGTCCGGTTCGCCCCCACTTAGGTCCCCGTCCTGGAGGGAAGGTTTGCCTTGTGTTTCCATGGAAATCATTGAAATAAAGTTCTAGCCACTATTCAAATGTATTATAGCCCCCCTTACGAGAAGTTGAACATCCGGCGCAGAATCCCTGTGGGTACGAAGGTATGTTTGGCCCCGGACACCGGACCCGCCCGGGTTCCGATTTGCCCCCCAGGGGCGGCTCCTCTATGACGGGGGCGTCACCCGTGGGCCGGAGTCGAACCCCATGCGCCTAAGCCGTTTTTTCCTGCCGACCTTGAAGGAAACCCCCAGCGAGGCGGAGATCGTCTCCCACCGGCTGATGCTGCGGGCGGGCATGGTTCAGCAGACCTCGGCGGGGATTTATGCCTGGCTGCCGCTGGGCCTGCGCGTGTTGCGCAAGGTCGAGCAGATCGTCCGGGAGGAACAGAACCGCTTTGGCTGCAATGAAATTCTGATGCCAACAATCCAGCCCGCCGATCTTTGGCGGGAGAGCGGCCGCTACGATGACTACGGCAAGGAAATGTTGCGCATCACCGACCGGCATGAGCGGGACATGCTGTTCGGCCCCACCAATGAGGAAATGGTCACGGACATCTTCCGCCGCCATGTCAAAAGCTATCGGGACCTGCCGACGCTGCTTTACCACATCCAATGGAAGTTCCGGGATGAGGTGCGGCCCCGGTTCGGGGTGATGCGCGGGCGGGAGTTCCTGATGAAGGACGCCTACAGCTTCGACCTGACCGCCGAGGACGCGCGGCTGTCCTATCAAAAGTTCTTCGCCGCCTATCTGCGCACCTTCGAGCGCATGGGCCTGACCGCGATCCCGGTGCGCGCCGATACCGGCCCGATCGGCGGCGATCTGTCCCATGAGTTCCACATCCTGGCCGACACCGGGGAAAGCCAGCTGTATGTGGACACGGCGGTCCTGGAGATTGACCTGTCCGGGGTCGACGGAACGGAGCCGGGCGAGGTGCGCGCCCTGTTCGACCGGGTCACCGGCCTGTACACCGCCGCCGACGAGATGCACGACCCCTCCGCCTGCCCGGTCGCCGCCCAGGATCTGGTCACCCGCCGCGGGATCGAGGTTGGCCACATCTTCTTTTTCGGCACCAAATACTCCCAGAAGATGGGGGCACAGGTGACCGATGCCGACGGCAACCGGGTGACCGTGGAAATGGGCTCCTACGGGGTTGGGGTCTCGCGCCTGGTCGGCGCCTTGATCGAGGCCGGGCATGACCAGGACGGCATCATCTGGCCCGATGCCGTGGCCCCCTTCGATCTGGCGTTGATCAACCTGAAGACCGGCGACGGGCCGTGTGACGCCGCCTGCCAGGACCTGTACGCCAAGCTGCGCGCGGCCGGCCGCGACCCCCTCTATGACGACCGGGACGAACGGGCCGGCGCCAAGTTCGCCGACATGGACTTGATCGGCCTGCCCTGGCAGTTGGTGGTCGGCCCCCGGGGGTTGAAGGATGGCCGGGTGGAGCTGAAACGCCGGGCCACCGGCGAAAAACAGGAGCTGTCGATCGACAGCGCGCTTGCGAAACTGACCGGCTGACCGGGCCGGCCCATGCCTTTGCCGGGTCTTTTTTCCACGCTTTGATCAGGCCTTACCCGCACCGCCACCAACAGCCGAACCGGGACCTTCCTTGCCATGTTCAACGCCTTCGAACGCCTGGTCGCCTTCCGGTATCTGCGGTCCCGCCGCCGGGAAGGGTTCATTTCGATCATCGCCGGGTTCTCCTTCCTGGGCATCGCCCTGGGCGTGGCGACGCTGATCATCGTCATGGCGGTGATGAACGGCTTCCGGCAGGAGCTGGTCGGGCGCATCCTGGGGCTGAATGGCCATGTCAATGTCTATGGCCTGGCGGGATCGATCGTCGAATACGATGCCTTGATCGAGCGGGTGTCGACCGCGCCCAGCGTGGTCACGGTGACCCCCGCCATCGAAGGCCAGGCGCTGGTGACCCGCGAAGGGGTCGCCACCGGCGTCGCCCTGCGCGGCGTTCGACCGGCCGACTTCCTGGAGCGGCCGGCCATATCCGAAAACCTGCGCCTGTCGCCGGACACCCCGTTCGCCGGCAAGGGCACGGTCGCGATCGGCCAGCGGCTGGCCGAACGGTTGCGGGTGGGCCTGGGCGACCGGATCACCCTGATCGCGCCCCGGGGCAACACCACCGCCTTCGGCACCGTGCCGCGCATGCGCGCCTATGAGATCGCGGCGGTGTTCGATGTCGGCATGTTCGAATACGATTCCGGCTTCGTCTACATGCCCTTGGAGGGAGCGCAGCTGTTCCTGCAGATGGGCGACGCCGTCACCACGCTGGAGGTGTTCGTGGACGACCCGGACCGGCTGGCCGCCGCCCGGGCGGAGCTGACGCCGCGCATCGACGGCATTGGCCGGCTGTGGGATTGGCAGCAATCCAACGCCAGCTTCTTCAACGCCCTGCAGGTGGAACGCAACGTGATGTTCCTGATCCTGACCCTGATCATCTTGGTCGCGGCCTTCAATGTGATTTCCGGCATGGTCATGCTGGTCAAGGACAAGACCCGGGACATCGCCATCCTGCGCACCATGGGTGCCGGGCGCCGGTCGATCCTGAAGATCTTCCTGCTGACCGGGGCCTCGATCGGGGTGACCGGCACCCTGGCCGGTTTCGGGCTGGGTCTGGTGTTCACGGAAAACATCGAACAGATCCGCCAATGGCTGCAAAGCCTGACCGGTGCGACCCTGTTCGACGCGGAAATCTACTTCCTGGCCCAGTTGCCGGCGGTGGTCGATTACCGGGAGGTGGTGGCGATCGTGGTCATGGCGCTGGTGCTCAGCTTTTTGTCCACGCTCTATCCCGCCTGGCGGGCGGCGCGGATCGAGCCCGCCGAAGCCTTGCGCTACGAGTGAGGCGAAACCCCCGATGGGCATCCTGAGCAGCGCCGGCCGCAAATCCACCCTGCACATCAAGCCGATCATCGAGACCGAGCCGGTGTTGGTGCTGGACCGGGTGTTCCGCGGCTATGCCCAGGGGGCCGAAAAGCTGGACGTTCTGCGCGGCGCCGAACTGGCGATTGGTCCTGGGGAGATGGTGGCGCTGGTCGGCCCGTCGGGGGCCGGCAAGACCACCTTGCTGCAATTGGCCGGGCTGTTGGAAAAACCCGATGCCGGGCATGTCGTCATCGAGGGCGAAATCTGCGAAAAGCTGGGCGAGGCCGAGCGCACCGCCCTGCGCCGCCAGAAGATCGGCTTCGTCTACCAGTTCCATCATCTGCTGGCCGAGTTCAGCGCCATCGAGAACGTGGTGCTGCCGCAGATGATCGCCGGCAAGAAACGGGGCCAGGCGGTCCATGATGGCAATGAGCTGCTGCGCCAGGTCGGCCTGGCGGCCCGGGCCAGCCACCGCCCCGGCCTGCTGTCCGGCGGTGAACAGCAGCGGGTGGCGATCGCCCGGGCCCTGGCCAATGCCCCGCGCCTGCTGCTGGCCGACGAGCCCACCGGCAATCTGGACCCGCACACCGCGGGCCAGGTCTTCGAAACCCTGTTGAAGGTGGTGCGCGGAACCGGCACGGCCGCGCTGATCGCCACCCACAACATGGCGCTGGCGGCGAAAATGGACCGGATCATCGCCCTGGATGGGGGCGAATTGCGCGAAACCGCCGCCGGGTGACGGCTCACACCGCGCCGAACAGCGCCTTCAGCGTGACCGGGCGCAAGCTTCGCTGCCCAAGCCAGCCCAACAGCCAGTCCAGGGTCTGGGCGGTCCGGCGCCCGCGATCGCCACCCCGGCCGCCGTCATGCAGCACCGTGATCGCACCCGGACGCATCCAGCGCCGCAACAGGCCCCGCGCCAGGGGCGGGGCGGTGATCACGGTGTCGAAGGCGAAGGCATCGGCCAGCACGGTGCGGTACCCGGCCTGGGCGGCGTGGCGCAGCATGCGGTCCGAATAGAGGGCCGAGGGCGGCCGGAAATGGGCCGGCGCGCCATGGGGCCGGATCAGGGCATCACAGGCGTCGAAATCACGCCGGAACCGGTCCCACTGGTCGGGCCGGGCGTAATCCTTGCGGTCGGCCATCAAATGATTGGCCAGTTCATGCCCGCCGGCGGCGATCCGGTCGAGCGCGCCGGGCGCCAAGGCCGCATGATCGCCGGTGATGAAGAAGGTTGCGTGGGCGCCGTGACGGGCCAACACGGCCAGGATCGGATCGGTGGTCGCCGGGTGCGGGCTGTCGTCGATGGTGATCGCCACCCGGGGTTCGGCGGTCGGCGCGTGGAACCACAGCCTGCGTTGGGCCCCCGGCCACAGCGCGATCACCCTGCGCGGCAGGGTCATTGCGGTCATTGGCGGCCACTCCAACGCTGGGCCCAGACCACCAGGCACAGACCCGCCAGCACCCCCATGGCCCCGGCCAACACGGCGGGCTCATAGGCCTCTCCGAAGGCGAGCGCCGAAAACGCCATGCCGCTGACCGGCACGATCAGACCGAAGGGGGCCACGGTGCTGGCGCCGTACCGGCCGATCAGGAACGTCCAGCCCGCGAAGCCCAGCACGGTGGCGATCACGGCCTGGTACAGGATGGAAAGGGCTGTCCACTGGTTGAAGCTGGCCAGTGCCGCGGCGAAGCCGGGCCCGCCGCCCTCGAACACCCAGGCCAAGGCGAAAAGCGGCAGTGGCGCCGCGGCACTGGCCCAGATCAGAAAGGCCAGCGGCCGGTCCGATCCGGCCAGCTTGGCGGTGATGTTGGCCAAGGCCCACCCCAGGCCCGAGATCACCGTCAACGCGAAGCCCAAGACCGTGCCGCCCTGGCCCAGGCTCAAGCCGATGACCGCCAAGCCGCCGGTGGCGACCAGGATGCCGGCAATCTGCCACCGGTTCGGCCGGTCGCCGAACAGCACCGCCGCCAGCAGGATGGTCAGCGGCAGCTGCGCCTGGATGACGATCGAGCCCAGGCCCGGGCTCATCCCGGCCTCGAGCGCGATGAACAGCACGCCGAACTGCATCCCGCCCTGGGCCAGGCCATAGGCGATGATCCAGACCGGCTTGGCGGGCGGGCCCAGGCGCCAGAGCACCACCAGGGGCAGGGCCGCCAGCAGGTACCGGCAGGCCGACAGCATCAAGGGCGGCATAGTGTCCAGCCCCAGCCGCATCATGACGAAGGAAAAGCCGAAGGCGGTCGGCACGGCGAGCGCCAGGCACAGGTGCAAGGGCGTGATGGTCGGTGCTCCCGACTCGAGCGGTTGGGCGTTAAGCTTGGTCTCCCATCAGGACAGGATACAGGCCATGGACCAGAACGCCGCCAGTTTCGTGCATTTGCGCGTGCATTCCGCCTATTCGCTGGCCGAAGGGGCGATCCGGATCAAGGATCTGGTCAAGCGCACGGCCCAATTCGGCATGCCGGCGGTGGCGGTGACCGACACCAACAATCTGTTCGCCGGGCTGGAATTCGCGATCGCCGCGGCCGATGCCGGCGTGCAGCCGATCACAGGCTGCCAGTTGGCCCTGGCCCGGCGGGACGAGGCGGGCGGCGTCCGCGGCGGGGTCCGGCGCAGCCAACCGGACCAAATCGTCCTGCTGGCCCAGAACCAGACCGGCTACGCCAATCTGATGGCGCTCAGCAGCCATGCCTTCCTCAAGCCGGAGCCGGGCGCGCCGCCCCATGTCACCTGGCCGGATCTGGCCGCCCATGCGGAGGGGATTCTGGCACTGACCGGCGGGCCGCAGGGGCCGGTCGGCCGCCCCTTGGCCGAGGGCCGGGATGACGTGGCGCTGGCGGCGCTGAATGATTTGGAGCGGATGTTCGCGGGCCGGCTGTATGTGGAACTGCAGCGCCATGGTGCCCAACCGGGGCAGGGGACCGCCGCCGAGGACCAGATCGAGGAGGCGCTGATCGACCTGGCCTATGGCCACGGCCTGCCCCTGGTCGCGACCAATGACTGCCTGTTCCCGGACCGGGCCATGCACGCCGCCCATGACGCGCTGCTGTGCATCGCCGAGGGCAGCTATGTCAGCCAAAAGGACCGGCGCCGGGTCACCGACCAGCACTTCTTCAAGCCGGCCGAAGACATGCGCGCGATGTTCGCCGACCTGCCGGAGGCGTGCGACAACACCCTGGTGATCGCCCGGCGCTGTGCGGTGATGGCCGAACGGCGCAAGCCGATCCTGCCCGCCTACGGGACCGAGGCCGGCCGCACCGAGGCCGAGGAACTGCGCGCCCAAAGCGAGGCCGGGCTGACCCGCCGCCTGGAGACGGCCGTGTTCACCCAGGACATGGATCCGGCCCGGCGGGACCAGGTCGCCAAACCCTACTGGGAACGGCTGGATCGGGAGCTGGGCATCATCGAAAAAATGGGCTTTCCGGGCTATTTCCTGATCGTCGCCGATTTCATCCAGCACGCCAAGTCCAAGGACATCCCGGTGGGGCCGGGACGGGGCTCGGGCGCGGGCTCGGTGGTCGCCTGGGCCCTGACCATCACCGATCTGGACCCGTTGCGCTTCGGGCTG
>CAYNRD010000068.1:0-8916 GCA_964399515.1 uncultured Mycobacteriaceae bacterium
GTTCTGGATCGTGCCGCGCAGGATCTTGCCCGTCCGGGGCTTGGGCAACCGGTCGACCTCGGTGGCATGCTTGATCGCCGCCACCGGGCCGATGGTGTCCCGGACCAATTGCACCACCTCCCGGGTGATCTCATCCTTGGGTCGGTTGACGCCGGTTTTCAGCACCATCAGCCCCAACGGCACCATGCCCTTCAGGGCATCGGCGGCGCCGACGACGGCGCATTCGGCCACGTCCCGGTGGCGGGCGATCACCTCCTCCATGCCGCCCGTCGACAGGCGGTGGCCGGCGACGTTGATGATGTCGTCGGTCCGGGCCAGGACGTGGACATAGCCATCCTCGTCGATGACGCCCGCGTCGCCCGCCTTATAGTAGCCGGGGTAGTCGGCCAGGTAGCTGTCCCGGTAGCGCTGGTCCGCCTGCCAGAGGGTTTGCAGGCAGGACGGCGGCATGGGCAGCTTGATCGCCAGCGCGCCGATCTCCCCCGGTTTGGCCACATGGCCGTCGGCGCCCAGCACGCGCACGTCATAGCCGGGCATGGGCACGGCCGTGGAGCCCAGCTTGACCGGCAACCGTTCGACTCCCATGGGGATGCCGCAGATCGCCCAGCCGGTCTCGGTCTGCCACCAGTGATCAATGACCGGGACCTTCAGGATGTCCATGGCCCATTGCTGGCTGGGCGGGTCACAGCGCTCACCGGCCAGGAACAGCGCCTTCAGGCTTGAGATGTCATAGCCGTGCAGCAGCTTGGCCTCGGGGTCCTCCTTCTTGATCGCGCGCAGGGCCGTGGGCGCGGTGAACAGGCAACCGACCTTGTGCTCCTGGATCACCCGCCAGAACACCCCGGCATCGGGAGTGCCAACCGGCTTGCCCTCGAACAGCACGGTCGTGCAGCCGTGCAACAGCGGTGCGTAGACGATGTAGGAATGGCCGACCACCCAGCCGATGTCCGACGCCGCCCAGTACACCGAGCCCGGCTCGACGCCGTAGAAATGGCCCATGGTCCATTTCAGCGCCACCATGTGGCCGCCGGCCTCCCGCACGATGCCCTTGGGTTTGCCGGTAGTGCCGGAGGTGTACAGGATGTACAGCGGCTCATTGGCGCCCACGGGCACGCATGGCTCGGGCGCGCTGTCATGTTCCAGGCTGGCCCAGTCGTGGTCCAGACCGTCGCGCATCGCCGCCCCCTGCTGGGGCCGCTGCAGGATGACGGTGGCGCGGGGGTGGTGCGTCGCCAGGCGCAGCGCCTCATCCAATAGCGGCTTGTAGGGCACGATCCGCCCGGGTTCAATGCCGCAGGACGCGGACAGGATCACCGCCGGCTTGGCGTCGTCGATGCGGGTGGCCAGTTCCGTGGCCGCGAAGCCGCCGAACACCACCGAATGTATGGCGCCGATCCGGGCGCAGGCCAGCATGCCGAACACCGCTTCGGGTACCATCGGCATGTAGATGATCACCCGGTCGCCCTTGCCGACCCCCAGATGCGTCAGCATGCCGGCGGTCTTGGCCACCCGGTCCCGCATCTGGGCGTAGGTGAAGGTGGCCTTGGCGCCGGTGATCGGGCTGTCGTAGATCAGGGCTGGCTGGGCGCCCCGGCCCGCGTCCACATGGCGGTCCAGGCAGTTGTGGCAGGTGTTCGCCTCCCCGCCAGCGAACCAGCGATAGGTGGGCGCGGCACGGTCATCCAGCACCTTGTCGAAGGGCTTGGACCAATCGACCGCCTGGGCGGCCTCGGCCCAGAACCCGGCCGGATCCTCGATCGACCGGCGCCACAACGCGGCATACTCCCCCGCCATCCCAAAACTCCTCCCTGATCGGTGACCGGCTGATCTTACCGGTTCGAAATTCCCAAAACCCTACACCGGGGCACGGGCCGGAGAGAAGCGGCTTGCCGCGGCCGTCCGCTTCCCCTAAGGCCACACGCTGTTGCCATTCCCATATGCCCCACCCATGTCCGCCGACGCCCCGCGCCGATACCATTTCATCTCCGGCCTGCCGCGGTCGGGCTCGACGCTGTTGTCGGCAATCCTGCGCCAGAACCCCCGCTTCCAGGCCGGTATGACCAGCCCGGTGGGCGGGCTGTTCGAAACCGTGATCAGCCAGGTCTCCGCCGGCACCGAGATGGCGCCGATGGTCGATCTGGAGACCAAGAAACGGATCCTGCGCGGGCTGTTCGAGAGCTTCTATGGCGGCCTTGGGCCGGAGATAGAGGTTGTGTTCGACACCAACCGCTCCTGGACCACCAAGCTGGCCGACCTCTCGGCCCTGTTTGGGGACGATTTCCGGGTGATCGCTTGCGTGCGCGACCTGGCTTGGGTCTTGGACAGCCTGGAGCGCCAATACCGGGAGAACACGTTCGAAAACACCCGGCTGTTCAACAGCTGGGAGGAACGCTCGACCGTCTACACCCGCTGCGACGTGCTGGCCCGGCCGGGCCGGCTGGTGGGCTTCGCCTATCACGCGCTGAAGGAGGCGTGCTGGGGCGAACACGCCAAGCGGTTGCTGATCGTCGATTACGCCTTTCTGGTCAGCCGGCCGCATGAGGTGCTGGCCCTGATCTACCAATTCCTGGGCGAGGCGCCGTTCGAGCACGATTTCAACAATGTGGAATATTCCGCGGAGGCGTTCGACCAGCAATTGGGCGTGCGCGGCCTGCACAAGGTCCGGCCCAAGGTGGAAGTGCAGGACCGCAAGACCGTGCTGCCGCCCGAGCTGTTCCAGCGCTTTTCCAAGGACAATTTCTGGCGCAACCTCAAAGGCTCCGCCGCCAACGTGATCACCGCCCAGAAGGCCGAATAGCCGGCGTTAGCGGGCGCGGTGCGTCTTGGCGTATGTGCCGGCCTCCCTGTACTTTTCCGCCAGGGCCGCCGCCTGTTCGGCCTGCTCGTCCGGGGTCGCGGGTCGGGCCGCGACGGTATCGATCAGCCCGTCCCGGCGATAGGGAATCACTTGGACCATGGGGGTGCCGGCGGCCAGGTGATGACGGCCGGGGCCGCCCCGCCAGCGGAACGGAATATTCACGGGGGCCGCGAACCGGTCACAATCGACCGTACCGGCGAAGACCTCGAAGGGCAATTCGGCGTGGTTGAGGGGCTGGACGAACAGGCAGCTGACCCCGTCTGGCACCCGGATGCGCCAGGGGTTCATGAATTTCAGCGGCACGGTGCGCGCGAATGGCGGCGCCGGCGCCCCCAGCTGGGCCGGTATGTGCGTTGACAGGGCCTGGAACCCCAAGCCCTGGTCCCAGCCAGCGCCCATGGGCGTGCCGTCCTCGACCACCTCGAGGATGATATCAATCGGGATCGGGATGATCTGGCCCAGACCGAAGGCGTCGGCCACCGGCAGGCAGGCCTTGACCGTCAAGCCCGGCAGGTCGGACGGGGTCTTGCCGTCCGCGTCGGCGGCCATGGGCTGGTCGAGCGTGCGCGGCAGGGCCCGGAACCAGTCCGGCAGGAACCGGCTGGCCGGCGCCGGCTTGGCCAGCCGATCAAACAGCTCAGGCGGCGCCAGAAACTCGATCAAGGCCCGGTCACTCGGCCGGGGCCGGGGCTGGGCGGGGGGCGCCGCCCAGCAGGCGGCCGACATCGGCGTGGATGGCGTGCAGGGCCGGGATCAGGAACAAGACCGCGAAGGTTGACAAGACGGTGCCGAAGGTCAGCACCACCGCCAGCGGGATCAGGAACTGGGCCTGAACCGAGGTTTCGAACAGCATCGGCGCCAAACCGACCGTGGTGGTGAACGATGTCAGCACGATCGGCCGGAACCGGGCCCGGGCCGCCTGGATCACCGCCTCGGTCGCATCATCCACCCGCTCCCGCAGGGCGTTGTAGCGCAGGGTCAACACCAGGGCGCCGTTCACCACCATGCCCGCCAGGCCGATCATACCGAACACGCTGACCGCACTGATATCGAAGCCCATGGCGATGTGCCCGATGATGGCGGCGGCCAGGCTGAACGGGATGGTCAGCACCACCAGAACCCCCTGGACATAGCTGCGGAACAGGGACGCCATCAGGGCATAGATCACCACCAGCACGGCCAAGAAGCCCCAAAGCACCGCCTGAAGCGCGGCGCCGACGCCGGTGCGCTCGGAAAACGCCAGATCCAGCCCCGGGTACAACGCCCGCAATGCCGGCATCACCTCGCCCTGCAGCGCCTCCCGGATCACCCGGCTGTTGCCGGTGTCGGGATCGACGCTGGCGATGACGGTTAGGGTGCGACGGCCGTTCTCCCGTTCGATGGTGGTGAAGGCCCGCCCGGTCTCGGTGCGGGCGGCGGTGCCCAAGGGGACTTCCACCCCATCGGGCGTGCGGATGATGAACGCGTCCAGATCGGCGCGGGAATCCCGTTCCGCCAGCGGCAGGGTGGCGATCACGCGCACCTCCCGGCCGTCGCGCAGCAGGCGGAAGGCCTCCGCCCCCTGGAACGCGCCGCGCACCTGCTGGCCCAGGCTCTGCTCATCCAGGCCCAGGGCCTGGCCTTCCGGGGTCACCAGAAAGCGGGTCTGCTGCTTGCCCTCGCCCACGCCGCTGGTGACATCGACCACGCCCGTGAACCCGCGCAGGCGGTCGGCTAGGTCCAAGGCGGCGGTCTCCAGCAGGTCGTCATCGGGGTGGGACAGGCTGACCCGAAGGCTGCGCGCGCCGCCGGGCCCGACCAGGAATTCGAAGAACAGGCTATCGACCTCCGGCACCGGGCCGATCTCCTCCCGCCAGACGCGGGTGAACTCCGCCTGGGTGAACGGCCGCTCGCCGTCGGGGACCAGGGTCATGTTCACATCGGCCGAGGTCGGCCGCCAGATGCCCGCCCGCACGGTCCAGCTGGCCAGGTCGTCCTGGTCGCCCAGCCGGTCCAGCGTGCGGAACGCCGCCGCCTCGATCCGGCGCGCCACCTCCAAGGTGTCGTCGATGGTGGCGTCCACCGGCATCTCGAACTCGGCATCGACCCGATTGCCCGGGATCTCCGGATTCCAGACCAGATCGATGCGCCCGGACGCGTTGTAGGCCCAGACCAGCGCCACCACGCCCGTGAACAGCACCACGGTCAGGTAGCGGAAGGACACCGCCCGGCGCACCAGCCACAGGAACACGGTATCCCGCACCAGATCCAAACTGCCCGCCACCGCCTGGCGGAACAGCATGACCCGGCGGAACGGGCCCTGCGCCGGCTTGGTGGCCAGGCCGTCACCGTTCAAATGGGCCGGCAGGATGAACAGCGCTTCGACCAGGGACACCGCGAACACCACGCAGGCCACGATCGGCAAGGCCAGCATCATCTGCCCGGCCAGGCCCGGGATCAGCAAGAGCGGCACAAAGGCGATGATGTTGGTGACCACCGCGAACAGCACCGGCACGGCCATTTCCAGCACGCCCTGGCGAACGGCGTCGGGCACCGGCAACCCGTCCTGGACCCGGGCATGGATGTTCTCGCCCACGATGATGGAATCATCGACCACGATGCCCAGCGTCATGATGAACGCGAACATCGAGACCATGTTGATGGATATGCCGGTCCAGGGCAGGAAGCTGAACGAGCCGATCAGCACCACCGGGATCGAGACCGCGACCCAGAACGCCACCCGCAGGTTCAAGAACACGCCCAGGGTGATCACCACCAGGGTCAGGCCCAAGGCGCCGTTCTTGACCAACAGGCCAATCCGCTCCCCGAACCGTTCGGACCGGTCGTTGGACACGGTCACCGACGCCCCCTCGGGCAGGCCGGCATTGATCTCCGCCACGATGCCGCGTACGCCCGCGGAGATCTCCAGCGGCTCGGCCCCTTCCCCCTGGAACACGTCCAGGCGTACGCCGGACCGGCCGTTGTATTCGATGACGCTGCCCAGATCCTCGAACCCGTCGACCACCCGGGCGACATCGCCCAGAAGGATCCGGCTGCCATCGGCGCGGACCAGGATCGGGATGTCCAGGAAATCGGGCCCCCGCACCCGGCGGCCGTCCGTACGCAGCAGGATTTCCCCGCCCGAGGTGATGATGCCGCCGCCGGGCAGGTCCCGGGCCGCCGACCGCACCGCCGCGGCCACCTCCTCCAGGGTCAGGTCCAGCTCACGCAGGCGCTCACGGGGGACTTCGATGCGGATCTCGGGCACCGCCTCGCCGCGTTCGACCACCTCGGCCACGCCGGGCAGGGCGAGGATGCGGTCGATCGCCTGGGTTTTCAGCGCGAACAGGGACTGGTCGCCGAACTGGCTGGTCACGCCCAGGGACACCACGTAGCGCTGGAAGTCATTGATGGTGACGTCGGGCGTCTCGGCGTCGTCGGGGAAGGAGGTGATCCGATCGACGGCGTTGCGCACATCCAGCAAGACCTGGTCCCGGTCATGGCCGCTGATCACGTCCAGGCTGACCGAACCGCTGCCCTCGGTCGCGGAGGAGAACACCCGGCCGATGCCCGGCAGGGTGCGAACCTGGGCCTCGATCGCCAGGATGATGCCGTCGTTGATCTCCTCCGGGCTGGCGCCGGGATAGGCGACAGACACGGTCACCGTGTCGGTATGGAAGGGCGGGAAGATCTCCTTGGTGATCGTGGACAGGCCCAACACGCCGCCGATCAACAGCGCCAGCATCAACAGATTGGCCGCGACGGCGTTCATGGCCATCCAGCTGATCGGCCCGGGGGCGGAGGGCAGCAGGCGGTCGGGACGGTCCTCGTCTGGCGAGCTCATTCGGTCAAGGCTCTCTCGGCGGTTTCGGGCCCAAGATCGGCGGGCGGGGGATCCTCGCCGACCACGGTCACGGCGGTTCCGGGCAACAGGCCCCGGCGCTGGCTGGTCACCAGCCGGTCACCGGGCTGGAACACGTCACTGACCAGCACCGTGTCCTCCTCCTGCCAGCGCGGCTGGGGGGTGCGGACCGCGACCCGGTCGGTGGCATCGACCACCAGCACCGTGCCGTCCTGGGCGATCGCGTCGCGCGGCACCCGGACGGCGTCAGGGATCACCCCGGCCTCGATCGACACATCGACCAGGGCGCCGATCAAAAGCGGCGCCCGGCCGGCGTCCCCGTCCCGCCGGATCGGATCGCCGACCGAAACCAGGGCCGCACCCAGCCGGGTGCCCTCGGCCAAATCGGGCAGGATGCGCAGCACATCCCCCATGTAGCGGCTGCCGTCGGCCAGGGTGATTTCCGCGACGCTGCCAATCCGCCCGCCCGGCCCGCGCGGGACCAGCCGGGCCAGATCGCCGGCCGGCAACCGCACCTCGACCCAATATTCGTCCGCCCGCGCCACCCGCCCGGCTTCGGCGTTGGCGACCAGCAGATCGGCGGTGGTCGTGGTCGGCTCCAAAACGATGGCGTCATAGGGCAGGGTCAGGGTGGTCTTGGCGATGTCGGACCGGGCCCGGCTCACCGCCACCTCGGCGGCGCGGATGGTCGCCTGGGCCTGGCGCAGTTGCGGCTGGCGCAGGGTCAGGGCCAGGGACGCCTCATCGAACTCGACTGAGCCGGACAACAATTCCATCTCCTCCCGGGCGATTTTCTGCTGGCCCTGCTCGATGTCCAGGGCCGCCCGGGCCTGGGCCAGTTCCGCCTCCGCCTCGATCAGGGCCAGGCGGTAGCTGGACTGGTCCAGGGTCACGATCGGATCCCCCGCGGGGATCAGGCCGCCGGGCTGGAAATCCGGATGAACCGAGACCACCCGCCCCGCCACCTCGGTCCGGATCACCGCCTCCACCGAGGCCCGCACGGTGCCCAAGGCCGTCAGGCGCACCTCATGGTCGCGCGCGGCCAGGCCGGTGACCTGCACGGCCGGCGGTTCGGCCGCCGGGCGCTCCCCGGTCACGGGCGGCGGCGTTTCCAACAGCGTCATCACGCCATAGGCGAAGCCGCCGGCCAGGGCCAGGCTGAACGCCACTTCGGCCAGGCGTTTGGCGATGCTCATGGCCCCACCCCCGGAACCGGCAGCGTGCCGAGCGCCGAATGCAGCATCACCCGCGTGCGGGCCAAATCCGCCTCATCATTCACCGCTTGCACCTCCTGCGCCTGCAGGGTTTGGATGGCGTTCAACACCGGCAAGAACGCGCTGCCGCCCTGGCGGAAGCGGCTTTCGGCGCTTTCCAGCAGGGTGCGGGCCGTCTCCACCCGGGTCCCGGTCAGGCGCAACGCCTCCCGGTCGCGCCGTTCGGTGGCGATCAGGCTATCGATCTCCTGCAGGGCGTCCAGCCAGTCCTGATAATAGGCCGCGGCATTGGCCAACAGGCTGGCCCGGGCGGCATCGATCGCGGCCTCCTGGGCGCCGGTGGAGAACAGCGTGAAACTGGACGCCAGCACACCGGTCAACAGGCTGCTGGGCGCGCCCGCCACCAGATTGCCGATGCCCTGGCCGGACAGGGTGAAATCCGGCAAGCGGTCGCGCACCGCCTCCACGAAGCGGCGATCCGCCGCCTCCAACGCCGCCCGGGCGGCCGCCAGATCGGGGCGCGTGTCCAGGATTTGCCGGGGCGTGGGCAGGTCGTACTCGGCCCGGACATCCGGGATCACCACCCCATCGGTGATCGCCACATCGGGCGGCGGCCGGCCGGTGAGCGCGGCGATGGCGTTCGACGCGGTGCGGATTTGCGCCTCGGCGGTCGGGATCTGCTGCTCCAGGCTGTTGACCTGATCACGTTGCTGGAACACATCGACCACGGTCGCCTGCCCCTGGGTGAAGCGCAACTCGTTCAAGGATTGCAGGGTGCGGCTCAGTTCCAACTGCTCACCCAGCAATTGGCGCAGGCGCACCGCCTCGGCCAGGTCGACATGGGCCAAGGCCAGGGCCTCCGCCAGGTCCCGGCGCGCTTCCTCGAACAGGGCGATTGCCTCCTCCAGGTCGAACTGCGCGGCTTCGGCGGCGGCGCGCAGGGCGCCGAACTCGTCCAGCGGGATGGTGGCGGTGTAGTTGCCGGAAAAGGTCTCTGTCAGCTC
>CAYNRD010000069.1:0-8803 GCA_964399515.1 uncultured Mycobacteriaceae bacterium
CCGGCAAATGGCGATCCTGGACGAGGCCATGGGTATGCACGCCAACCCGGTCTAACTATATTGGCGTGATTAGGCCGCCACGGTTAGGCTTCGACCATGATGAATTTGGTGCGTTTCGTCCTGGGTGACGACGAGTACCCCGCCCAGACCGAGCCGCCGGAGGCCGAGGAGCGGGACCGGTGGGCCGCCCAGTGCCTGGCGATCATGATGGCGGAGAACATGCGCGCGGACATGCCGGCGGAAGAGGCGCTGTCCCTGGCCGCCGCCGATGTGGCGATGGCGATCGAACGCCGCCATGCCAGCCACCCGGCCGAGCATGATGGCGACGATGCCTGGTCGGCGTTCTGGACCACCTATAATGAAAACCGCGACACCATGGTCGTCCGCGCCAAGCTGATGACCGGCGAACCCCTGTAGGCGACCGGCGCCCAGGGTCACTTGCCCCGGCGCGGGCGCGTCAGCCGCTGGCGCAGGTAAAACAGCCCGCCCGCCACCAGCGCCACCGCCACCGGCACCACGCCGCCGGTGATGATGTCGGCATTGGGCAAGGTGCCTGCGGTCTCGAACCCCTTCAGCAGATAGTTGATCAAGCTGACCAGGTAATAGCTGATCGCCACCACCGACACGCCTTCGACGGTCTGCTGCAGGCGCAGCTGCTGGCGCGCCCGCCGGTCCATGCTTTTCAGCAGGTCGCGGTTTTGCTCCTGCAGGGCGACCTCGACCCGGGCGCGCAGCAAGGCCCCCAGCCGGGTCGCGCGCTGGCTGAGCCGGTATTGGCGATCCTCGACCGATCGGCAGGTGTCCATGGCCGGGATCAGCCGCCTGGCCAGAAACGCCCCCAAGGTCTGGTATTTGCCCACCGGGGTTTCGCCCAGTTCGGTCAAGCGGCTGGTGACGATGCCGTGATAGGCGCGGGACGCCCCCAGCCGGTAGGCGCTTTCGGCGATTGACTGCTCCAGCCGGTTGGCCAGTTCCGTGATCCGCTGCAGCAGTGCCCCCTCGCCGCCGCCGGCCTCGCGCGCGTCGTCATCATCCTCCGGCGCTTCGGCCATTTCCGCGGCCAGCCGGGCGACATTGCGGTCAACCTCCACCAGCACCGCACCCATGCGGCGCGCCACCGGCAGGCCCAGCAAGGCCAGCATGTGGTAGGTCAGCACCTCCAGGATCATCAGCGCGGCGCGGCCGATTTCCGCCTCATCCCCGGTCTCGGGCACGAACAGCACCGGCACCATGCCTTCGGGGTTGGCGACCATGGCCGTGTACACGGTGCCGACCCCGCCCAAAACCCGGCTGGCCATGATGTCATGGGCGCCATGGCCGCCCAGCCAGCCGAACAAATCGTCATCGCCCAGGGGCTCGTCCAGGATCACCAGATCGAACCCGGCGATCAGCCCGTCTGGCAGGCCGGCATACAGCTTGGCCGGCAGGTCCGGCAGCACTGGCCGCGGCCGCGGGCCGGCCGGCTCCCGGGTCAGGGGCAGGGACAGGCTGTAGCTGGCGTATTCGGTGTGGTTCTCCCAGCGCAGGCCCAACCCTTCGACCTGCATCTGATAACTGTCGCCGATATCCTCGGCCCGGGGACAGGCGGCGGCGCTCAACAGTAGGCTCAACAGGCCTTGCAGGCGTTCGCGGCGCTGGGGCTTGTCGCTGTCCCGGCCACCCCGGAACGCCAGATGCAAGATCCGGCCCGGCACCGACTGCCGGGGGAACGGGCGGGAATGCATTTCCCGGAGCAGCGCCCGCCGTTCCCGGTGCTCGCTCAGCAGGCCCGGCGCCATGGCGGGGGCCGGTTCGATCTTGTTCAACGGGTCGCTCCTGGTTCAGATCGCACTCACCACCTCTCGCACCACCGTGAGCATAGACAGAAAATGCCCGCCGCACAGCCCGATCGAACCGCTCCCCTGCCCACGGCTCCGGTCCTGGCCCTGGACCAAGGCACCACCTCGACCCGGGCGATCCTGTTCGACGACCGGTTTTCCGCCCGCGCGACCGTCCAAATCGAAACCACCAGCCACTACCCGCAAGACGGCTGGGTGGAGCAGGACGCCGAACAGATCTGGCGGACCGCCGTCACCTGCCTGACACGGGTGTTGGCCCAATCGGGCGTGGCGGCGGCCAGCGTCGCCGGGCTGGGCATCACCAACCAGCGGGAGACCACGGTGCTGTGGGATCGGACGACCGGGGCCGTGGTCGGGCGCGCGATTGTCTGGCAGGACCGGCGCACGGCCGCCCTGTGCGCCCGGCTGCGGGCCGACGGGGCCGAAGCCCAGGTCACCGCCAAGACCGGCCTGTTGCTGGACCCCTATTTTTCGGCCACCAAGCTGGCCTGGATGCTGGACAACATCCCCGGCGCCCGGGCCCGGGCCGTGGCCGGCGACCTGGCGTTCGGGACCATCGACAGCTTCCTGATCTATCGGCTGACCGGCGGTGCCGTGCACGCGACCGACACCACCAATGCCAGCCGAACCCTGCTGTATGACATCCACCGCCGCCGTTGGGACGGGGAGTTGCTGCGCCTGTTCGACATTCCGGAGGCGGTGCTGCCACGGGTGCTGGACACCGCCGACGCCTACGGCACCACCGAGCCGAGCCTGTTCGGGGCGGCGATCCCGATCCGCGGCGTCGCCGGTGACCAGCAGGCGGCGCTGATCGGCCAGGCCTGTTTTGCGCCGGGCATGGTCAAGGCCACCTTCGGCACCGGCTGTTTCGCGCTGGTCAACACCGGCGCCCAGGCGGTTCAGTCCAGCAACCGGCTGCTGACCACCATTGCCTACACCCTGGATGGGCAGACCGCCTATGCCCTGGAGGGGGCGATCTTCGTGGCCGGGGCGGCGGTGCAATGGCTTCGGGATGGCCTTGGCGTGATCACGGACGCCGGGGAGACCGGGCCGCGGGCGGAGCGGGCGGACCCTGGCCAGGACGTGATCCTGGTACCCGCCTTCACCGGCCTGGGCGCCCCCCATTGGGACGCCGAGGCCCGGGGGGCCCTGTATGGCCTGACCCGCGCCACCGGCCCCGATGAGCTGGCCCGGGCGGCGTTGGAGGCGGTCTGTTTTCAAACCCGCGACCTGATCGACGCCATGGCCGCCGATCTGCCGGGCGCCCGCCCGACGGTGCTGCGCGCCGATGGTGGCATGGTGGCCAGCGACTGGACCTTGCAGCGGCTGGCGGATCTCTTGGCGGCACCGGTCGATCGGCCCGAGATCCTGGAGACCACGGCGCTGGGTGCCGCCTGGCTGGCGGGGGCCAAGGCGGGGGTATGGCCGGGCCGCCAGGCCTTCGCCGACCGCTGGCGGCTGGACCGCCGCTTTGAGCCGCGCATGGCGGCCGAAGCCCGCGACCGGCGCCTGGCCCGGTGGCGGGACGCGGTGCGGCGGACGGTCCGCGCGCCAACAGCCGCCGCAGCACCGTCCGGCCCAGGCGCGCCACCGCCAGGGCCAGGGCCAGCTTGACGAAGTCACCCAGGATGAACGGCGCCATGCCGACCACCACCGCCTGCTGGGCGGAACCCAGGATCACCGCCAACCACGCCAGGCCCGGCAGGTAGACGGCGACCAGTCCCGCCACCATCGCCGCCCCGACATAAAGTGGGGATGGGGTGCGGTCGGCGATCCGGCCGATGATCGCCGTGGCCAGCACGAAGCCCAGCAAGTATCCCGCGGTGGGGCCGATGAACACCGCCAGGCTGCCGGCACCGCCGGCCAGCACGGGCGCGCCCACGGCCCCCAACGCCAGATAGCCAACCACCGCCGCAAGGCCCAACCGCATCCCTAGCACCGCCGGGATCAGGGCGATCGCGGCCATTTGCATGGTCATCGGCACCGGATAGAACGGCACGGTGATCTGGGCCGAGGCCGTCAACACTGCGATGGCGCCGGCGACCAGGGAGGGGGACCGCAGCGACAGGGTTTGGCCGGGCGTGAGGGCGAATGCGGACGGGGCGGGGCTGGTCATCGGGCTCTCCAAGGGTGGGCGCGGCGGGCATCGCCGCCGCGGGCGGGTGGGCGCGGCGGGCATCGCCGCCGCGGGCGGGTGGGCGCGACGGGCATTGCCGCCGCGGGCGGGATGATAGTGCCGTAGGCGGGCCTGGGCTTGTCAACAAGCGTGAATGATTAGAATTGTTTAACCGTGACCACCGTCATCCTGCATATCGGCCTGCATAAGACCGGCACCACCGCCATCCAGGCGGCCCTGCACCGGAACCGGGCCCGCCTGCGCACCCGGGGCGTCGGGGTGTTCTCCGACGGGCCCAACCACTCCCTGCCGCTGATCACCGCCTTCTCCACGCCCGACCATGTGCGCTGGAGCCACCGGGACCGGCCCCGCTGGCGCGAGGCGGACCTGGCCGATGTCGGCGAGCGGATTCGCGCCGACCTGGCCAAGGAAGCGGCGGACCGGGCCGGCGGCCTGTTCGTGATCACCGGGGAGGAAATCACCGGCCTGCCCGAAGCGGCCTTGGGGGACCTATATACCCTGCTGCGGCCCCATGCCCGGTCGTTCCGGGTGCTGGCCTATCTGCGCCCGGTGCCGGCCTGGCTGGACGCCACCGCCCAGGAGTTGATCCGACACGGCCATGGCTGGGACGCCATGCTGGCCGCCCTGCCACGGCCGGCGTTCCAGGACGTCTTGACGCCGTTCACGCGGGTGTTCGGGCAAACGGCACTGCATTTGGCGCTGTATGACCCGCGCCGATTCCCCGATGGCGACGTGGTGGTGGACTTCGCCGAACGCCTGGGCGTGCCCGCCGACACGCTGGCCGAGCGGCGGGGCCGGCCAAACCGCCATCTCTCGGCCCCCCTGGCCGAGGCGCTGATGGCGATCAACGGCGCCCGGGCCGGTGAGACCGGCATCGCCATCCCAGCCCCGGGCTTGCGCATGGCGGCGGCCTTGGACCGGCGCGGGGGGGCGGCGTTCCGCCTGCCCGAAGCGGTGATCGCCGAACGCCTGCGCCGCTGGGCCGACCAGATCCAATGGGCGGAAGCCCGGCTGGGCCACAGGCTGACCGGCGATGGCGCGACCGCCCGCCCCCCCGGCCTGACCGCGCCCGATCTGCCCAGCCCGCGCCAGGCCTGGCGCCGGTTGGGCTGGGTCGCGGGGTTGGAATGGCGGCTGCGGTCCCTGGTGGCAAATATGCTGGAATAATTCTTGTTTTAAGAAAAATTCTTTCTTTAGAGCGCAAACTCCGAAATTTTTTCCGTTTCAGCCTGGATTTTTGAGCAAATTGTTCGATCTTAAGGGGCGCGCCCAAGGCGCCCGTTGTCGATCGGACCCCATCGCCCATGCCGTCTTGCCTGACCGAACAGCGTTTGAAATGTGTCCGCCGGGCCATGGTCGCCCATTTGGCCGCCCCCCGGAGCCCGGGCCTGGCCTATGCCCTGCAAACCGGCGACGAGACGGTGATCGAGGCCCATGGCCTGGCCGATGTGGACCGCATGCGGCCGCTCGCCCCCGACAGCCTGTTCCGGATCCTGTCGCTGACCAAGCCGATCACCGGCCTGGTCACCCTGATGCTGGCCGAGGATGGGGTGCTGGACCTGGACGCGCCGGTGGATGCGCTGTTGCCGGAACTGGCCGCGCCCCGGGTGCTGGTGCGCCCGGACGGCCCCTTGGACCAGACCGTGCCCGCCAAGCGCGCCATCACCCCGCGGGATCTGGTCACCTGCCGGATGGGCCAGGGCCAGCCCGTCGGGCTGGAGCACGCCCCGGTCGCCGAAGCCCAGCGCCAGGCCGGCGTCGCCCCCGGCGCATGGCCCGGCGCGGGTGTCACCGCCGATGCCTGGCTGGGCGCCCTGGCCCAACTGCCGCTGATCCACCATCCGGGCCAGGCGTGGCTGTACGACACCGGCCTGACCGTGCTTGGCATCGCCTTGGAACGGGCCAGCGGCCTGGGCTTGGACACCCTGTTCCGGGAGCGGGTGTTCGCCCCCTTGGGCATGGGCGACACCGGCTTTCATGTGCGCGCGGATGCCTTGGACCGGCTGGTGGCCTGCTATCGGGCGGACGATCCAAGCGGGGACGGCTTCCCGCAGCACGATCCGGCCGGTGGCGGCAGCCGATTCGCCGCCCCGCCCCTGTTCCCGTCCGCCTCCATGGGCCTCGTCTCCACGGTCGCGGATTACCTGGTGTTCGCCCGGGCCATGATGGCGGGCGGCATGGCCGGCGGCCGCCGGCTGATCTCCGAGGGCGGCTACCGGGAGTTGACCCGCGATCACATCACCGCCGCGCAAAAGGCCCGGTCCCCGTTCGCGCCCGGATTTTGGGATCACACCGGCTGGGGGTTCGGCCTGGCGGTGCGGGCCGGCACGGCCGCACCCTGGCCGCGCGGCTTCGGATGGATCGGCGGCTATGGCTGCGCGGCGAACTGGAACCCGGCCACGGGCGTGATCGGCGTGGTGATGACCCAACGGCGTAGCGCCGACCCCCACCCGCCCCTGATCCAGGATTTCTGGAGGCAACTCGCCCACCTGCCCAGCCGGGAACACACGAATGTGTGAGCCTGCCAACGGTCGCCCCTGTTGTGCGCGCGCCCCGGTGGACCATACTGGCCGCCGGGCGCCGCCCGGGCGCCCGACCGGTCAAACCGGCCCGACCGAGGCCGCGAAACGAACTGTTTGGAGGACCCCCCGATGAGCGCGACCGTGCGCCTGTTGCACCATCCCGCATCCCAGCCCTGCCGGGCCGCCCTGCAATTCATGATCGAGAACGACATCCCCCATGAGGAGGAGGTCATCGACATCACCACCAACATCAATGAGACTCAGGAATTTCGGGATGCCTACAACCCGACCGGCCAGGTGCCGATCCTGGTCGATGGGGATTTCAAGGTTTGGGAAAATGTCGCGATCGGCCGCTATCTGAACGAGAAGTTTTCCTGCCCGGCCCATTGGTTCGGCGACAGCCTGCAAGCCCGCGCGCGGATCAACCAGTTCGTGCAATGGTATGCCTACACCCTGCGCCTGGGCGGCGGTGCCTTTCACTGGACGATCTTCGCGCCGATGATCTACGGCAAGGACAAGGACTTCACCGCCGAGCGGCGCAAGGGCAAGCACCTGCTGTATGAATCCATGGACCTGCTGGAGAGCTACTGGTTGCGGGACACCGAATTCTTGTGCGGTGACCAGATCAGCTATGGCGACCTGTGCGCGTTCCATGAGTTCGTCTCCCACCATGCCGGCAACATCATCTCCGACCGGGTGTGGAGCAAGCACCCCAAGACCCGGGCCTGGTTCGACAAGATGCTGGAGCGGCCGGCCAGCAAGCAGGTCAGCGACTGGCAGTATCAGACCATCGCCAAGGTGCTGGCCGGTGAGCTGGAGGTGAAGTTCACCCGCCGGACGGCGGTCCTGAAGGGGACCGAGGCCCATGGCGGCCACAACACCGGCATCCCCCATCTGGGCGAAAAACAGGACTACATCGCCCAGGTCGAGGCTTGACCGGTTCCGGTGACGCCACCGGTGTGCGGGTCGCCGCCATCCAGGCGGCACCCGTGTTCCTGGACCCGGCCGCCACCCTGGACAAAGCCTTGGCCCTGCTGCGAGAGGCGGCCGGTAACGGCGCGCGTCTGTGCGTGTTCCCGGAAGTGTTCCTGTCCGGGTATCCGATTTGGTTGCGGGCGCCGGACGTGGCCACCGACACCGAAAAGCTCGAACGCGGCCATGTCGCCTATCTCAAGGCGGCGTTGGCCGCCGATGGGCCGGAACTGGCGGCCCTGGCCCAGGCCGCCCGGGAATTGGGTGTGTTCGTCTACACCGGCTTCACCGAGCGGACCGCGTCCGGCGGATCGGCTTTCGCGTCCCTGGCCGCCATCGACCCGGAACACGGCATCGTAAGCGTGCATCGCAAACTGAAGCCGACCTTCCAGGAACGGCTGATCTGGAGCGATGGCGACGGCCAGGGCTTGCGGGTCCACCGCTTCGGCGGCCTGATGCTGGGCGGGCTGAACTGCTATGAAAATTGGCTGCCGCTGGCCCGGCAGGCCCTGTACGCCCAGGGCGAGCAGGTCCACATCGCCACCTGGCCCGGGGATCTGGACAACACCCAGGACATCTCCCGCTTCATCGCCATGGAAGGCCGGGTCTATGTGATCTCGGCGTCCGGGATTCTGCGCGCCGCCGACATCCCGGGCACCTTCCCGTTGCATGCGGACGTGACCCGCGGTCGGGACCTGATCAACGACGGCGGCTCCATGATCGTCGGCCCAGACGGCACGGTGCTGGCTGGCCCGATCACCGGGGAGGAGACGATCTTGTACGCCGACCTCGACCCCGACCACGTCCTGGCCGCACACCTGAAACTGGACCCCGCCGGCCACTACCACCGCCCGGACGTGTTGGGTCTGACCCTGAACGCGGACCGGTTGGACCGCTGAGCGAACCCCCGGTTACAGGCCCAAATCCGACAGGGATGGATGGTCCGCCGGGCGGGGGCCCGCGGGCCAGTGGAACTTGCGCTCGGCCTCGGTGATCGGCAGGTCGTTGATGCTGGCGAAGCGCTCGGCCATCAGGCCGTGTTCGTCGAAGCGCCAGTTCTCGTTGCCGTAGGACCGGAACCACTGGCCGGAATCATCATGCCATTCATAGGCGAAGCGCACGGCGATGCGGTCGCCCGCGAACGTCCACAGCTCCTTGATCAGGCGATAGTCCAGCTCCCGCGCCCATTTGCGGGTCAGAAAGCCGTGGATCTGCTCCCGGCCGACCGGGAATTCCGCCCGATTCCGCCAGCGGCTGTCGGGTGTGTAGGCCAGCACCACCCGGTCGGGGTCGCGGTGGTTACAGGCATCCTCGGCCATGCGCACCTACCTGGC
>CAYNRD010000070.1:0-8701 GCA_964399515.1 uncultured Mycobacteriaceae bacterium
CATGCGCCATCGGCCGGAGGAGCTGGCGCGGGCCCTCGCCCGCGTTGGCGACGTCCGGATGGTCTACCAGAGCCTCAGGCGCGAGCCGGAGCTTCTGATCCAGTTCGATCGGATCCGCCGCAGCCTCGGCCCAGGCTGAGCGGCTATGCCCCGACCGAGCCGGTCGCACGGAGCGCCACGTTGGCGACGACACGTACCGCGAACCGCTAGGATCTGTGGCACCAGCGCTCGACGGTGCCATCAGGGCCGGGCCGTCATTGACCCCGTCCCCCACATAGGCGACCCGGTGCCCGGCCTCCCGGATGTGCTGCAGGATGCCGGCCTTGTCCTCCGGTGCGGCCTCGGCATAAATGCCGTCCAGGGCCAGCCGGCGTCCGATCTGCTGGGCTTGGATGCGGCGGTCGCCGGTGATCATGATCAGCTGCTTGACGCCCAGCGCGCGCAAGCGCGCCAGCACATGGGGCGCCTCGGGCCGCATCTGGTCCCTGAGCGCGATCGCGCCCAGGGGCTGGCCGTCCCTTGACAGGTACAACAGCGTATTGCCGGCCCGCTCAAGCGCGTCCAAGGCCGCGCCGTGACGCTGGAAGTCCACATGCTGGTGGTCGACCAGGAAATGCCGGCTGCCCAGGACGATCTCGGCCCCCTCGACACTGCTGCTCAGACCATGGCCGACCGTGTACGCCACCTCCTCATGGCCGATATGGGCCAGGCCTTCGGCCCGGGCCAGGGCCACCACCGATTGGCCGACCGGGTGGCCGGTGTGCTCGGACAGGGACGCGGCCAAGGCCAACAGCCGATCGCGCGGCCAAGCTTCGGCATCGAAGCACAGCACGTCGGTGACGTGCAGCCGGCCGGTGGTCAGCGTGCCGGTCTTGTCGAACACCACCGTGTCCACATGGGCCAGGGTATCCAGCGCGTCGCCGCCCTTGAGCAGCAGCCCGCGCTGGCCGGCGTGATAGATCGCCCCCTTGATGGCGACCGCCGTGCCCAGCTTGGTCGTGCAGGAGAAATCGACCAGCGAGATGGTCTCGATCCGGCCCAGGCTGCGGGTCAGCGCGTAGACGCCGGCGGCGGTGCCAAAGGTGATCCACACCCGCTGGTCGGCCATGCGGTCGGCTAGGCGCTGCAGGCCGCTGCGCTCGGCCAGCGCGCGCTCGATGAATTTGGTGATCCGCATGGTGGTGGTGCTGTCGCCGACCCGTTCGGCCACCACCACGATCCGCCCATCCAGCACCAGGGTGCCGGAGACGATGCCGGCCCCCGCGTCCACCGGCACCGGCAGGGATTCCCCGGTCACGGCCGAGGCATCGACGGTGCCTTCGCCTTCGGCCACCTCGCCATCGACCGGCACCAACTCGCCCACGCCGACCACGATCCGGTCGCCGACCTTGACCGACCGGTACGGGATCTCGACCTCGTCCCCGTCCCGCTGCAGCCAGACCGTGTCCGGGGCGGCGCGCAGGAGGCTGCGCACCAGATCGTCCGACCGGCGGCTGGCCCGCTGTTCGATATAGCCGGCCAGGCTGAGCACCAACCCGGTGGTGGCGGCGGTGCCGAACTTGCCGCGCAGGGCCGGCACGCCGACCGCCGCCGCGTCCAGCACCTCCACGCACATGCCCTTCTGGACCAGGGCCGCGGCCCCTTTCAGCACCGTGGACGCGATGCTGGTGAACACCAGGGCGCTGCGCAGGGGCGGCGGCAAGACGGGCACGGATGCCGCGACGATCGCCGCGGTCAGCAGGCCCGTGCTGGCGGTGTCGCTGTCCGCGTGGTCATGGCCGGCCACCGCGCGCAGGCCCGCAGGCTCGATCGCCGCCACGCCGCGCAGGATCGCGCTGCGGGCGGTCGCGGCATCGCCGCCAGCACTGGAATAGGTGATCGCGGCCGAATGGGCCTTGGGGCTCAGGCGGACATCGGCGACACCGGGCAGGCTGGCCAGCCGGGCGCGGACCGCCGCCAGATCCAGGTCCGGATCGTCCAGCCAGCGGACGCGCAGGCGGATCCGGCCGCCGGTGGCCCGCCGCACCTCATGGACGATCCGGGGTAGGACCAGAACCCCGGGCGCGGCCGCTTCAGCCCTTGGGCTCGTCCGGCGCGGGCTCTGTCGGGCCATCGCGATGGATCTCCGCCTCGGCGTCGTGGAACCGCTCCTTGATTTCCGACACGCCGCCCTGCAGCAGATCCCACAGCTGGACCAGGGCCGCGATGCCCCGCTCCTGGACCTTGGGGTTGGTCAGCAGGAAGGTGGCGGCCGCGCCGACCACCAGGCCGCGGGAGAAATCATCCTTGAGCAGATGCCCCAGCCCGGCCGGCGTGTTGGCCAGACCCGAAAGCCAGGCCGCCGGGCCGGAGCCAACGCCGGGCTGGGCGCCGTGTTGCTGGGCCTGTTGGGCATTGGCGGCCATCATCGCCGCCATCATGGCTGGATCGGGGGCCGGGCCTGGGCCGGGGCCATAGCCGGGTGCGGGGCCGTATCCGGGTGCTGGGCCATGGCCGGCGCCGGCCCAAGGGGGCGGGGTGCCCCAACCCGGGCCGTGCCAACCCGGGCCTTGCCAACCCGGGCCTTGCCAACCCGGGCCTTGCCAACCCGGGCCTTGCCATCCGGGGCCTTGCCATCCGGGCCCCGGGTGCTGCGGGCCCTGTTCGCCTGGGCCGCCGCCGCCGGACCCGTGCTGATCCTGGGACATGGTCACTTCCCCTGTTGCGTGCCGCCATCGGACGCGGATGCCGTGGCCGCCAGAACCGCCGCCCCCACGGCGACCATCGCCAGGCCCCGCACCAGGCCGCCGGCCGGAACCAGCGATGCGGCGGCGGCGCCGAACCCGGCGGCCATGCCCAGCCGGGTCGCGTCCCGGGCGGCGGCCAGCGCAACCCCAGGCGCCTGGGCCGCCATCGGGGTCGCGGCATCGGCGGCCCGGGCGGTGCCGATCATCGCACCCACGGCCGCCCCCATCATGGCCCCCTGGCCAAAGGCGTGGGCCGTGCCGCCGGACGGGCCGGGCGGCCCCCAGGGCGCGGGCAGGGACGGATGGGACTGGGCTCGGTCGGTCATGCGCTTTGCTCCCGGTTGAGGGGCCAGGGTTTTGGCATGGCGGCCGGGTCTGTCAACCGCATTCGACACCGTCGGGAAACGATCCCGCGCCGCCATGGCCCAAGGCACCGGATCCCGCCACCGCTGGGGTCGGCCAGCTGCCGTCGCCGGTCACACAACGGCGTAGCGCGCGGCCAGGGTTTGGGCCAATTGGCTGGCGAAGCGGCCGGCGGCGATCGGCAGGGCCCGCCCGCGCAGATGGCCCAGATGCAGGGTGCCGACGGGGATGTCGCGCGGATCGATCGGCCGGCTGGTCAGCGCCCCGGCCGTAGCCTCCGGGGGCAGGCCGATCTCGATCTGGAAGGTGACGAAGGCCGAGGCCGCGGTGCTCCGACGCAGGAACTCGAAACTGTCGGACTCGATCGCCGGCGCCACCCGCCGGCCCAGGCGGGCCAGTGCCGCGTCGAACAGGGACCGGACGCCATAGGGCAGGGTTGGCAGGGCCAGCGGGTGGTCCAAACAGTCCCTCAGGCGCAGGACCGGTTTCGCCGCCAGCGGGTGATCCTGGGCGAACACGGCGCGGATGCCCTGGCGCACGGTGATCACGGGCTGGAAATCGGCCATGCGGACCGGTTCGAACACCAGGGCCAGGTCGGCGCTGAAATCGGCCAGGGCCGCCTCGGCCTGGGCTCGGTCGCGGGGGATGACGCAGAACGTCACCGCCGGATGCGCCTTGCGGTACTGCTCGATCTGTTCTGGCAGGAAGATCGGCAGCAGCGCCTGGCTGCACGCGATCGAGACATGCCCGCGCCGGATCCCGGACAAATCGGCGATCTGCGACTTCACCCGCTCCAGCTCCGAAATCTGGGAGCGGATGTGGTGGATCAGGATCTCGCCGGCGGCGTTCAGGCGCACGCCCCGGGGCAGGCGCTCGAAGATCTGGACATCCAACTCCTCCTCGATGGCGAGCAGCCGGCGGTTCAGCGCCGACGGCGCGATCGCCAGCGCATCGGCGGCCTGGCGGATCGACCCCGCCCTGGCGATCGCGTCGATGTAGCGAAAGCTTGCCAAGGCCCGCATGGCTATCTTTCCCCCATTGCCAGCGCCGGGACGGCCGGTCACCGTTGCCATTTCGGCACCATCAGGGTGCAAATTTAGCAGAAGACCGCATCGCTCACCACGCTTACGGTTGTAACCGTCCAGGCTCGCGCCCGTCGGCGTGCGTCCGGACCCATGACCAGGTGCCCCGCGCGCCGGCGCCCGCCCGGCGCCGAAGGCCAAGCGGGCATCGCCGAACCAGGGTGGCGAGATGCGCGTTATCGATGCCGGCCAGCCATCGGCTGGCGCCGGGGCCAAGGCGGCGGCGCGGCGCGGGTTGACCCAACTGCTGCCGGCCGTGTCTTCGGCGGGCGTGGTCGCGTCGGGTCCGGTGATCCTGATCGCGGTGTGGTGGGTCGCCTACGCGTTCAATTTGGTTGACGCTAACCTGCTGCCCTCTCCGTTCCTGACTTTGGCCGACACCTGGACCAACATCGTCGCCGGCAACATGCTGGAGGATTTCTGGCACACCTTTGTTCGGGTCTCCTACGCGTTTGCCTTCGCAGCGCTGGCCGGCGTTCCGATCGGCATCATCCTGGGTGTGAACGACAAGGTTTACCGGTCGGTCGAGTTTATCATTGATTTCTTCCGCTCGACCCCTGCGACCGCGATGTTTCCGTTGTTCTTGTTGCTGTTTGGTTTGGGGGATTTTTCCAAGATCGCGGTGGCGGCGTTCGCCGGCTGGCTGATCATCGTCTTCAACGTGGCGTACGGCGTGATGAACGCCCGGCAGACCCGGATGCAGGCGGCCAAGTCCATGGGTGCGTCCCGCCTGCGAATCTTCTTCGACGTGGTGTTCTTCGAGACCCTGCCCCAGACCTTCGTGGGCATCCGCACCGGCATTTCGATCGCGTTGGTGGTGATCATCGTGGCTGAGATGTTCATCGGCGCCCGGGACGGCCTGGGGCACCGCATCATCGACGCCCAGATCTCCTACGACCTCACCGACATGTACGGCTCGATCCTGGTCACGGGGGCCATGGGCTACGGGCTGAACGCGCTGTTCCTGTTGCTGGAACGGTACCTCGTCCACTGGTCGGGGAAATAGCCCCTCCCGGCCGGGCCATGGCCCCATCCGATCACCAAAAAAGGACCCAACCCCCATGTTCAAGACCCTGTTTGGCGCCGGCGGCCTGGCCGGCATCGTTGGCCTGGTCGGCGTTGGCGCCACCGCCACGCCCGCCCATGCCTGCGAAAGCTTCGAGGAGGTGACCTCGGCCTGGCTGCCGATCATGCAGACCACGGCCTATTACGTCGCCCATGAGGAGGGCCTGTTCGAGGCCGCGTGCATCCGGGTCGATTCAAATCGCATGCAGTCGCCCAACCACATCATCGACGCGCTGGTCGGCGGCCGGGCCGATTTCGGCCCGCCCGGGGCGGCGGCCGGCATCGCCATGCTGGCGGAATCCCGCTTTCCCGGCACCTTCAAGGTGTTCGGGCTGCAGGGCGGTGGCATTGGCGTGGACCTGATCAATGACGGGCTGATCGTGCAGTCGGGCTCGGACATCAAGACCTTCTCCGATCTGACCGGCAAGACCATTGGCCATGTGCCGGGCATCCAGTGGCGCACCATCACCCGCCATCTGGTGCGGGCCGCCGGCCTGGACCCCGATGAGGATGTGACCTTGGTCGATCTGGCCGTGCCGCAGCAGGTGCCGGCGGTCCTGGGCGGCAGTGTCGATGCCACCCTGTCGCTGGAGCCGGTCGGCTCCATCGCCGCCGCCACCGACGGGGTCGAGCGGGTGATGGTCAACCCGGTCGCCCAGGTGATCGCCGACCCGTTCTACTCCGGGGCGGCGGTGCTGACCACGCGCTTCATCGAGGAGCGGCCGGACGTGGCGCGCAAGATCGTCGAGATCATCGACGAGGCGACCGCGCTGGCGATGGCGGATTTCGAGCGCTACAAGACCATCATCCCCGAATACACCGCCATCCGCGAAGATCAGCTGGAGCTGTTGGCCCAGCCCTATCTGCGCGGCTTCTCCGACTTGAACGAGACCGATTTGAACTCCTACCAAGCCTTTGTGGACGTCTTCGTCTCCGAAGGGGTGATGGAGGCAGAGATGGATGTCCGCACCAAGATCCTGCAAGAGAGCGACTTCGTCTCCAACTGATGCCGGCGCACCCCCGGGCCTCCATGTTTGGCCCCGGGGGTGCCGTTTCTTGCCCGTGCCCCCCAGACCAGGCAGGCGGACCCATGAACATGATGACACCGATCGGGGATGCCGGGCCGGCCAAGGCCACGGCACCGGCGCCCGCCAAACGCCGGGGCCGGCTGGTCATCGAAGGGCTGAAGAAGGCCTTCGGCGACAAGGTGGTCTATGACGGCTTCGACCTGGATCTTGGGCTGGGCCGGTTCATCAGCGTCTTCGGCCCAAATGGCTGCGGCAAGAGCACGCTGATCAACATGATCTCCGGCCTGATGCCCGTGGATGGCGGCCGGGTCTTGTATGACGGCCGCACGATCCAGGAGACCAAGATCTCCTACGTGTTCCAAAACTACCGGGAGGCGCTGTTTCCCTGGCTGAAGGCGATCGACAACATCCGCTACCCTCTGAAGTTGAAGGGCTATTCCAAGCAGCAGCGGGACGCGCGCGTGGAACAGCTGGTCGAGGATTTCGGCATCCGGATTGACCTGAACGCCTATCCCTACGCGCTGTCGGGCGGCCAGCAGCAGGCGGTCTCGATCCTGCGCGCACTGGCGCCGGAGCCCGACATCCTGTTCCTGGACGAGCCGTTCTCGGCTTTGGATTACGAGATGACCCTGCTGATGCGGGAAAAGCTGCAGGCAATCTTCCAGAAGACCGGCACCACCATGATGCTGGTCTCCCACGACCTGGAGGAGGCGGTGCAGATGGCCGACCAGATCCTGCTGTTGAGCCGGCGGCCGTCCCGGGTCGCGGCCCTGGTCGATAACCCGTTGCCCCGGCCGCGGGACGCGACCACACTGACCCAGCCGGAATTCGTGCGGCTGCGCAGCCAGTGCCTGGAGATCTTCCAGCGCGAGGCCAGCGTGAACGAACTGGCGCGCTGACCGAACCATCCACAGGCCTTGCCATGACCGGACCCTCCGAACCGGACAGCCCGCGCGGCTATCACGACATCGGCGGTGATGCCGCCGGCAAGATCCCGATGACCGAACTGCCCTGGATGCATTGGGAAAAGCAGACCGAGGCGATCCGCAACCTGTTGGGCGACGGCACCCGGCGGATCATCTCCCTGGATGAGATGCGGCGCGGCTTCGAAAGCTTCGGGGCGGAGAAGTACAAGGCCCTGTCCTTCTACCGCCGCCGTCTGGAGGCGATGATCGACGTGCTGATCGAGAAGGGCGTGATCGAGCGGGAGGAGCTGGACGCGGCGATCGCCGAAACGCGCGCCGTGTGGGAACGCCAGCACAGCCGCACGCCATGACCGCGGCTGTCCGGTCCCGCCGCCGCTTCGCCCTGGGTGACCGGGTGCGCGTCCTGCATCTGGGCAAGGCCGGCCATGTCCGCATCCCGTTCTACATCCGCGGCCAGGTGGGGGCGGTGGTGCAGTATTGCGGCACCTACCTGAACCCCGAGGATCTGGCGGTGGGGGTGACCTCCGGCCCCGCGATTGATTTGTACCGGGTGGCGTTCCGCCAGGCCGAGCTGTGGCCCCAGCACGCCCACCCCGCCCAGGACCAACTGGTGATCGAGATCTATGACCACTGGCTGGCCCCCGCCGACACCGACAGGGAGTCCGCCTGATGGCGCCGCACGACCACGACCACCACCATGACGACCACGAAGCCCTGATCGTCGAGGATGACGCCGGCAATCTGGAGGGCCAGATCATCATCGGTGCGTTGCAGGCGGTGCTGATCGCCCGCGGGCTGTTGACCGCACCCGAGGTGACCCGCGAGATCGAAAAGCTGGAATCCCCGGGCCTGCACCAGGGCGCCAAGATCGTCGCCCGGGCCTGGACCGATCCCGGCTACAAGGCGCGGCTGCTGGACAACGGCAAGCAGGCGATCGGGGAGATCGGCATCCAGGTGGGCGAGGCGCAGATCGTGGTGGTCGAGAACACGCCCACCACCCACAATCTGATCACCTGCACGCTGTGTTCCTGCTACCCGCGCTCGATCCTGGGCCAGCCGCCCTCCTGGTACATCTCCAAGGCCTATCGTGCCCGAACGGTGTGGGAGCCGCGCCGGGTGTTGGCCGAATTCGGCACCGACCTGCCCGCCGACATCGAACTGATCGTCCACGACAGCAATGCCGACATGCGCTACCTGGTGCTGCCCGAACCGCCGGCCGATGCCGCCGCCCGCACGGCCGCGGAGCTGGAAGCCCTGGTCACCCGTGACCGGTTGATCGGCGTGGCCCGCTAACCGCCCGACCTCGAAGGACACCCCCATGGCCACCATCGACGCCGACCCCTACAGCTGGCCCTATAACGGCGACCTCAGGCCCCAGAACACCGCTCTGATCATCATCGACATTGCGGTGCCGCGTGACGTCGAACCGGACGTGGGCGAGGTGTCTGACGTCTATCTCTACCCAATCGATTCTCTGGCGCAGATCGCCAATCAGGCCCGGCAGCGACGGG
>CAYNRD010000071.1:0-8683 GCA_964399515.1 uncultured Mycobacteriaceae bacterium
GTTGTGGCTGGCCCGGAAGGCCTGCTTCGGCAAGGTGCCGTTCAAGGTCATCCAACTGGACACGGAGATGGAGTTGGATGAGGTCTATGCGTTCCGGGACTGGGTGGTGCCGGAATGGGGCCTGGACCTGCACCAGGAGATGTGCCCGCCCGAGGAGGATATGGACCAGACCCTGGGCCCGCAGGTCCGGGCCGCGGCGCGCAAGTCCGAAGGGCTGAAGAACCTGCTGCGCAATGGCGGCTATAAGGGGGTGATCGCCGGCATTCGCCGGGATGAGCAGGCGACCCGCGCCAAGGAGCGGGTGTTCAGCCCGCGATCGACCGACGGCCAGTGGGACTTCAAGGACCAGCCGCCGGAGTTCTGGGATCAGTTCAAGACGGACGTGCCGGAGGGGTGCCACCTGCGCATCCATCCGCTGCTGCATTGGACGGAAATCGACATCTGGCGCTACACTAAGCGCGAGGGGATCCCGGTGGTGCCGCTGTACTTCGCCCGGGACGGCATGCGCTACCGCTCCCTGGGGGAAAAGAACATCACCAAACCGGTGCCGTCGACCGCATCGACCATCGATGAGATCATCGAGGAGCTGATGGTCACCAAGGTGCCCGAACGGGCCGGCCGGACCTTCGATAAGGAATCCGAGGACGGCTTCGAGAAGCTGCGCCAGACCGGCTACATGTGAGCCCGCCATCCGCCCCGCAACGGAGTGCCAGAGCCATGTCCATATCCCTCGTCGCGGCGTCAGAGCCCGCCGAAGACGCATCCGTCTCCATCGAGCCGACCTTGAAGATGGTGGTGGTCGGCCATGTCGACCACGGCAAGTCCACCCTGATCGGCCGTCTGCTGCACGACACCGGCTCCCTGCCCGACGGCAAACTGGAGGAGCTGAAGGCGGTCAGCGCCAAGCGCGGCATGCCGTTGGAATGGTCGTTCGTGCTGGACGCGTTCCAGGCCGAGCGGGACCAGGCGGTCACCATCGACACCACCCAGATCTGGTTCAAGACCAAGCGCCGGGACGTGGTGATCATCGACGCGCCGGGCCACCGGGAATTCCTGAAGAACATGGTCTCTGGTGCTGCCTTGGCCGATGCCGCGATCCTGGTGGTCGATGCCGCCGAGGGCGTGCGCGAGCAGACCAAGCGCCACGCCTATCTGCTGAATCTGTTGGGCCTGCGCCAGGTGATCGTGGTGGTCAACAAGATGGATTTGGTTGGCTGGTCGGCGGAGCGGTTTGAAACCGTCAAGGCGGAGGTGGCGGCCTATCTGAACGGGCTGGGGCTGGTCGCCAACCACATCATTCCGATCTCGGCCCGGGACGGCGCCAATCTGGCCAGCCTGGCCGATGGGGACGCGCCCTGGTTCGGGGGGCCCTGCGTGGTCGATGCCCTGGACGAGTTCCGCACCCGCGGCATCGCCACCGACCTGCCGCTGCGCTTCGTGGTCCAGGACGTCTACAAGTTCGATGAGCGGCGGATCGTCGCCGGCCGGGTGGAAAGTGGCACCCTGCATGTGGGGGACGAACTGATCGTCTCCCCCTCGGGCCTCAAGGGCCGGGTCAAGACCATCGAGCATTGGGGGCCGGGCACGGCGCCGGTCAAGGTGCTGGCCGGCGATGTCGCCGGCATCACCTTCGAAGAGCAGATCTTCGTGGAGCGGGGCGATATCCTGTCGCTGGCCAGCACCGAGGATACCCAGGCGCCCATGCTGTCCATGGTGTTCCGGGGCCGGCTGTTCTGGCTGTCGAACACGCCCCTGGCCGCCGGCAACACCTACACCCTGCGCCTGGCCACCCGCCAGGCCAAAGTCACCGTCCAGGCGGTGGAGACGGTGATCGACACCGGCACCCTGGAACGCACGCCCGGCCGGGCCGTCACCCGCAACGAGGTGGCGGAGGTGATCCTGCGCGCCGACCGGATGCTGGCGGTCGATGAATACCGCCTCAACCCGGCGATCGGCCGTTTTGCCCTGGTGGACGCCTATGACACGGTGGCCGGCGGCACCATTTCCATGGACGGCTATGCCGACCAACGCCATGCCGATGTGGTCAAGCGCGCCAACATCTATGAGGTCGACCACCTGCTGGACCGCACCAAGCGCGCCCAGCGCAACGGTCACAAGGGACAGGTGGTGTGGTTGACCGGCCTGTCCGGGGCCGGCAAGTCGACGCTCGCCATGCGGGTCGAGCAGCGCTTGTTCGACCAGGGGTTCCAGACCTATGTGCTGGATGGCGACAATGTCCGCGCCGGGCTGAACGCCGATCTGGGCTTCTCCCCCGAGGACCGGGCGGAGAACATCCGCCGGGTGGGTGCGGTCGCTGGGCTGTTCGCCGATGCCGGCATGATCGTGCTGACCGCGTTCATCTCCCCCTACCAGGCCGACCGGCACCGGGCGCGGGAGGCGATGGCCAAGCTGATGGGCGACGGCGCCTTCCATGAGGTGTATGTGAAGGCCGATCTGGAGACCTGCGAATCCCGGGACCCCAAGGGCCTCTACAAGCGGGCGCGGGCCGGCCAGATCAAGGAGTTCACCGGCATTTCGTCCCCCTATGAAGCGCCCCACGACCCGCAGATGGTGATCGACACCAGCGCAAAGGACATCGAGGCTTGCGTGGACGAACTGGTCGCGTATGTCCTCTCCCATGCCCGAGGATAAGCACCCCGATCCGGTTCCCGCGTCTCTGGAGCAGAAGCCGAACCCGGCGGGTGCCGCCCCCAATGCCGGGTTGGTTTTCGCCCGGGAAGCCTATGACATGGCCGACCCGGCCCTGATGGGGCGGCGGGCGGCGGGGCACGGGTTCCTGCGCGCGGTTGTTGCCCATGGCGGCTATGACACGCTTTACCCCATGCTGAGCGGCGCCCAGCAGGGGCCGGCGTTCGAAAGCCTGGTCGGGGCGATGGGGTGGACGGGGGCGATCACGCCGTTGTCGGGCGCGCTTGACCCGGCGCTGGCGGCGTTGGGCACGGTCTACTACCCGTCGCCGGTGGCCACGGATCTGGCCTTGGCCCGGCTTCGGGTCGGCCAGCGGGCCTTCAGCATCTGCGGCGTCACCCACACCACCGCCAGCCATGCGGTGATGGAGCAGGTCACGTCCTTACCGGTGCTGCCGTTCCGGGCCTGGGACGCGATGATCTGCACCTCCCGCGCGGTTCGGGACACGGTGCGGGTGCTGCTGGATGAGCAGCTTGACTATCTGCGCTGGCGGTTGGGCGCCAGTCGGTTCGACCTGCCGCAAATGCCGGTGATTCCCTTGGGCGTGCACGCGGCGGATTACGCCATCGACGCCGAAGAGCGCGCCCAGGCGCGCGCGGCGCTGGGCATCGACGATGATGAGATCGTGGTGCTGTTCGTCGGCCGGTTGTCCTTCCATGCCAAGGCCCATCCCCTGCCCATGTATCAGGCGGCGGCCGAAGCCGCCCAGCGCACCGGCAAGCGGTTTCGCATCGTCGAGGCCGGCTGGTTCGCCAATACCGGCATCGAAACCGCGTTCCAGGAACTGGCCGGTGAGGTGGCGCCGGGCGTGCGCGTCGATCGGGTCGATGGCCGCGTGCCGGACCAGCGGGACCGGGCCTGGGCGTCGGCGGACATCTTCTGCTCGCTTTCGGACAACTACCAGGAGACGTTCGGCCTGACCCCGATCGAGGCGATGGCGGCCGGTCTGCCCGCGGTGGTCAGCGATTGGAACGGCTACAAGGACACGGTCCGGGACGGCATCGATGGCTTCCGCATCACCACCATCGCACAGCCCGAGGCCAGCCTGGACGGTCTGGCGGCGGGGTTCGAGACCGGCCAGGTCAGTTATGACTATTATTGCGGCCTGGCCAGCCAGATGACCGCGGTCGACATCGCCGAGACGGCGTCGGCGTTCACGGCCCTGTGCGCGCCCGATCTGCGCCGGCGCATGGGCGAGGCGGGCCGCGCCCGGGTGGCGGAGCACTTTACCTGGGCCCGGGTCATCGCCGCCTACCAGGCGCTGTGGCGGGACTTGGGCGAACGGCGCCGCGCGGACCCGGACCCGCACGGCCCCGCCCCGCGCCCCTGGGCGCCCAGCCGGGGCGATCCATCGACCCTGTTCGCCACATACCCGACCCGGCGCTTGCACCCCGATGACATCCTGGCCTTGACGGCGGCGGATCTGGCCACGGCGCTGGCCCTGTTCGACCGGCGCTCGGCCTTGCAAAGTTTCGCTTTTTCCAACCGCGGCTTCGCCAAGCCCGACACCGCGCGCGGCATTCTGCGCGGCCTGGCCAGCGCGCCCGGCCTGCGCGCACCCCTGGGGGCGCTGGTATCCCAGATACCGGCCGCCCATCACGGCATGGTGACCCAGCATGTGCTGTGGCTGTGCAAAATGGGCGTGCTGCGGGTGGCCAATCCGCGATCGGGCGACCAGGAGGGCACGGAATGACCCAACCCATTCAGATCGACGTCTATGGCGGCGCGCGCTGCCCCTATTGCGTGCGTGCCAAGAAGTTGTTGGACAAGAAGGGTGTGTCGTACCAGTGGTACGATGTGTGGGAAAACAAGCGCCTGAAGCAGGAGATGACTCGCCGGGCGCCGGGCAGCCGCACCGTGCCCCAAATCTTCATCGGGGACACCCATGTTGGCGGCTGCGATGAACTGCACGCCCTGGACCGGGCCGGCCGGCTGGATCCGATGCTGGGCGTGGATCCGGCGCCCAAGCCGGCGAAAAAGGCCGGGTGGCGCCGGTTTCTGCCGACCCTATAGCAAACGCGGCCGCGCGGGCTGGGGCGGGGCTGTGTCCGGTGCCGCGGGTGCTGGCTCGGTGCGTCCGGCCGCGGGGGCCGGGCGCGGCTCCCGCGGGGGCGGGGCGGGGCGCTCGGCCGGGGCCAGGGAGGGCGTTGCGGGTTTGGCGCCCGCGATCAGTTCCGCCTGGGCCAGCACCGCTTGTTCGACCCAGGCCATTACCGCCCGGGAACGGGCGGTGGTGCCGGGGCCGGCGGGACCGGCCAGCCACAGGCCCAGGCCGGTATCCTGAGGTGCGAATCCGGGGCAGCGGGCCAGCCCTGGGATCCGATCGCCCAGAAAACAGGGCAACATGGTGCGGCCGGCACCATGGCGGGCCGTATCGGCCCGTTGCCGGTCGCCATGGATGCGCAAGCTGACCCGGGCACCCGATGGCACGCCCGGCAGCCCGCCCGCGCTGGAGCCGGCCGCCAACCAGGGCAAGGCCTGTCCGCCATCGGCCAGGTCCCGGGCCTGGTAGGCGCAGGTGATCAACGGGGCGAGCCATTTGGCGTCCGCCCGGTCCGCCGGCGCCTGGGCGCCATAGGCCAGCAGCACATCGGCGGCGGCGGCGGTTTGCGAACGGTCGCTCATCACATGCAGGTCAATGTCGGGGTACAGGGCCGGGAACGCCGCCAGCGCCCGGGCCATCAGGGCCGTGCCCAGGGTTTCCTGCATGGCCAGGCGCACCGGTCCCGCCAGGGTCAGCGGGCGATCCAGGATGGCGTCCGCCAGGCGGGCGACCTGGTCTTCCATGGCTTCGGCCGCCGCCACCAGGGCTTCGCCGGCGCCGGTCGGCCGGTAGCCCGGGCCGCTGCGGTCGAACAGCACCACGCCATGGCGCTTTTCATGGGCGTCCAACCGGCGGGAGACCGTGGAGTGGCTGACACCCAGGCTTTGGGCGGCGCCGCGCACGGTCCCGTCCCGGGCCAGGGCCAGGAACACCCGCAAATCATCCCAATCCATGCTTCATCCCTTTTACATAACGGCCGTAAACTTAATTAATTTTTTATTAAGTCGGTGGCGATTGTTGGCCAGGATCGTTAACCTCATCAGTAACCCTGTCTTACAGCACCCAGCGCCGTGCGCCGACCATGAAACTGCCTGTTCCAATGGACCCTACTGCCGCCAGCAAACCCGGACCCGCCGCCCAACACCGGCCGGCGCCGACACCCGCCGGCGAGCCGGAAGAGGGCTTCCTGGCCGATGTCTTGGCGGGGCTGGCCAAGCCGCAAAAGGCGATCCCGCCAAAATACTTCTACGACCATGCGGGTGCGGGCCTGTTCGAGCGGATCTGCCGCACACCGGAATACTATCCGACCCGGACGGAAATGGAGATCCTGCAGGTCTACGGCCCCGACATCGCCTCCATGATCGGGGAGGAGGCGGTGTTCGTGGAGTTCGGCGCCGGTGAGGGCGTGAAGTCCGACCTGCTGCTGCACGCGGTGCCGTTCGCGCTTAGCTATGTGTTGGTCGATATCGCCGAACAGCAGGTCCATGAAAGTGCCGCCCGGCTGGCCGCCACCCATCCCAATGTCTCGGTCCGCGGCGTGGTGTCGGACTTCCTGGACGCCGAGGCGCTGACCACGTTGCGCGCGTCGGTCACCTCGCCGCTGTATCCCCTGATCGGCGTGTTCACCGGCTCGACCATCGGCAATTTCAGCCCGGAGGAGGCGATCGCCTTCCTGCGCAACATGCGGGTCAATCTTGGCTGCGGCGGGTTCCTGGTCGGCGTCGATATGCCCAAGGACCGGGGCCGGCTGGAAGCGGCCTATGACGATGCCGAGGGCGTGACCGCCGCCTTCAACCGAAACTTGCTGGTGCGCATGCAGCGGGAGTTGGGGGCGGAGTTGGATTTGGACGGCTTCCGCCACCGGGCCGTGTTCAATGAGGACGCCAGCCGCATCGAAATGCATTTGGTCAGCACCCGGGACCAGGCGATCACGGTCGGCGGCAAGCGGTTCCGCCTGACCCGTGGCGAGACTATCCACACCGAAAACTCATACAAGTACTCGGTCGCCCAGTTCGACGACCTGACCCGGGAGGCGGGGTGGCGGGCAGACACGGTGTGGGTCGATGCCGACAACCTGTTCAGCGTCCACTATTTGTCGGTCGCTCGGTAGGGATCGTCGCCCAAGGCGTCCAACAGCGGTTTCAGCCGGTGGGCGTAGGCCCGCCAGCGGCCGACCGACCGATTGTAGATCGGCTGCCGAACCTGGAAGAAACTGGCGGTCATCACCGCCCGGTCGGTCTTGTGGAAGTCCAGGCAGGCGTCATCCCAGTCCAGCCCGCAAGACGCGACCAGGCGCCGGCTTTCGGTTTCCTGGTCGGCGATCAGGTCCTCATACCGGACATCGGTGATCTGAAGCGGCAGGATCTGTTTCCAGAACTCCATCAGGCGCTGGTTCTGCTGCCAGACCAGGGCAATGGCGCGCTGGTCATAGGTGAAGTTCAGCCCGACACCGAAATTCTGCATCAGGCAGGACAGGGCGGTATCGCGCGGATCGCGCAGGCAGTTGATCACCCGCGCCCTGGGAAAGCACAAGGCGATCAGGCCCAGGCGCAGATTGTTGCCGGGCAGTTTATCGATTACCCGCAGGGCTGAGGGCTTGTCGCCACGGGCTGCCCGGTCTGTGATGTCGCGGGAGAACCCCTCCGCCCAAGTGCGGATATGGTCCCGCGTGGCCTCGGCCACGCAGAGCGGAAACGGGGATGAGAAGCCGTAATCCTGCTCCATAACGGCCGTCAGTGTTTGGAAATAGGACAGCTCTCCGGCTCCGAACACCGCAGGGTGGCTCGCCAATATCTGCTCAACCAGGGAGGTGCCGGACCGGGGCATGCCGACCACGAACACCGGCCGGACATCCTCCGATCCCCAGTCCGCCCGTTGCTCCAGAAACTCCGGAACGAACACCTCCCGCAGCTTGTCCATCAGCCCGAAATGGGCTTGAGGATCGAACGGCACGTGTTCGGCCCGTAGGGCATTGGCCTGTTCCAAGGCGTCGAACGCCGCCTCGATATCGTCGGTCTTGTCCAAGTGGCGGCCCAGGGCGAACAGGGCCGACGTGCGCTGGTCCGTGTCCAGCCCGCCGGCCTCCAACAGGGCGGTCAGGCGGCGCCGCTCCTCAAGGTCGCCGATGTCGGCGTTCAGCATCGCCAAGTGCAAATGGGCATCGCCCAGGTCCGGGTTGCGGGCCAGCGCGGTGTTGTGGGCGGCGCGGGCGGCCTCGAATTCCCCCAGATACTCCAACGCCACGCCACGGGCGAAATGGCCGCCCGCCGCCGTGTCGTCCATCGCCACCACCCGGTCGGCGATGGTCAGCGCGTCCCGGTGGCGGGAGGCGCGCAGGCAGCCATGGGCCCATTCGATCAGGATCGGCACCGATTCGGGATGGCGTTCGGCCAATTGCTGATACAGGGCCAGGGCCTCGTCGAAGCGCCGGCAATCCCGCAGGGCCAAGGCCCGCGCGCGGCTGAATTGCGGCTCGGGCAAGCCAAAGGGTCGGCCCGCCTCCAGGACCGTCAAGGCCTCATGGGGGACCTGGCGCTGCACCAACAGCCGCGCCAGTTCCAGCCGCGCGTTGGGCTCCGCCGGGTCGGCCTCCAGGGCCAGGCGACACTGTTGCTCGGCATCGGCCATGCGCCCCACGGCCCCCAGGGACGCGGCCATGTTGATCCGGGCCCGGGCGTAGGACGGGTCCAGGCGCACCGCCGCCTGGTATTGGGCCACCGCGTCGCCATGGCGGCCCAGCCCCGCCAGGGCGTTGGCCAGATTGTTGCGGATCTGGGGGTCGGTGGGGGTCCGCTCGGCGGCCTTGGCCAAGGCATCGGCCGCCTCCTGCCACGCGCCCAGCTCCAAATGGCAGGACCCAAGCCCGAACCAGAACAGCCCGTCACCGGCATCCTGCTTGACCAGGTGCCGGTAGTGGCCGATCGCCTCCGG
>CAYNRD010000072.1:0-8648 GCA_964399515.1 uncultured Mycobacteriaceae bacterium
CGGCCAGGAACGCGGGCTCCGCACCATGCCCCACGCCCTGATCGGCTATGCCGGCTCGACCCTGCGGGCGGCCGAGATGTTCCGGGCCACCCACCCCGACGAGGCGCTGACCGTGCTGGTCGATTATTTCGGCCGGGAGGTGACCGACAGCCTGGAGGTGTGCCGGGCCTTCCCGGACCTGGCCCGGGATGGGCGGCTGAGCGTGCGGCTGGACACCGGCGGCGGCCGCTATATCGAGGGGCTGGACCCCCAGGCCAGCTACGCGGTCCTGGACCGGCATGTGCCAGACGCGATCCGCGGCTACCGCTCCGATGGTGAGCTGAAGCATTTGATCGGCACCGGCGTGTCGGCGGCGGGTGTGCACCATGTGCGCGATGCCCTGGACCAGGCCGGGTTTCACCATGTCCGCATCGTCGGCTCGTCCGGCTTCGGGCCGGAGAAATGCCGGGTCATGGCCCTGGCCCAAGCCCCACTTGACGTGATTGGCACCGGCAGCTACCTGCCGGAAAAATGGAGCGAGACCTACGCCACCGCCGACATCGTCCGCTACGGCGACACCGAACGCGTCAAGGTCGGCCGCGAATTCCTGCTGCCATCCAACCAAAAACCCTGAGCGCCCAGAGCCGACCGCCCGAGTTCCGTGAGTTTCGGGGTTGTTTCGGGTATAGTATACTGACGTCCTTCGGCAGGCTGAGGATGCCCGTTCGCGAATGAAGGTGTTCATTATTCTGTCCCCTAAACGTATACTGTCCCCGAAACTACAGCTCTTTCCTTTGGATGTTATGCCTATTTTTGCGGCGTGCTTGCATGTTTGCTTAATTTTTGAGCGTTAGAATATCGCCAACGGCTGGCGTTGGCCGGGCTTGCGGGCCGGGCGTGGCCGATAGCCTTGGCATGTCGATTGCTGTCCCCCCATACCCATGCGTTCAGGGTTTTCGACAGGAGCCTCCCCCATGACCATCCCCCCGCGTCTGTCCGGCCTGACCCGGCGCAGTTTCTTGAAGTCCTCCGCGAATGTGGTGGGTGCCGGCACCGTCCTGGCGATGCTTCCCGCCCTGGCGCGCGCGGCCAAGCCGGTGACCGTCGGGTTCATCTATGTCGGCCCGCGCCAGGATTTCGGCTGGAACCAGGCCCATTGGGACGCGGCCAAGAAGATCGCCGCCCTGGACAACGTCACCGTCGTCGAGCAGGAGAACGTGCCGGAGACGGCGGAAGTCGAAAAGGTCATGGAATCCATGATCGAACTCGACGGCGCCAGCGTCATCATGGCGACCTCCTTCGGCTATTGGGCCAGCGTCAAGGCCATGGCGGAAAAGTATCCCAATGTCCTGTTCACCCATATCGGCGCGATCTGGAAGGACGGCGACCCGGCGAACGTGATCGGCTATCGCGGGTTCATGGACGAACCGCACTATCTGTGCGGGATCGCCGCCGGGCACCTGTCGCGAACCGGCCGAATCGGCTTTTTGGGATCGAAACCGCTGTACTTCATCTTCAACAATGCCAACGGGCTGATCATGGGCGCGCGCTCGGTCAATCCGGAGATCACCTGCAACGTCGTTATCACAGGCGATTGGAACAATCCGGTCCGGGAGGCCGAGACCACCAACAGCCTCATCGACCAGGGCTGCGACGTGATCATGGCCAATGTCGACAGCGCCAAGGTCGCGATCGAAACGGCGGAGCGGCGCGGCGTGTTCACCTGCGGCTACCATTCCGATTGCCGGCCCTTGGCACCGGAAGGGTTCCTGACCGGCGCCGAGTGGAACTGGGCGTCGGCGTCCGAATTCGTCGAGGCTTGGCGCACCGGCACGCCGTACGAAAACATCGTGCGCGGGGGCTTCGCCAAGGACATGGTCGCCCTGACCCCGTTCGGCAAAGCCGTGCCGGCGGCCGTGCAGGAGGAGATCATGGCCGCCAAGCAGGGCCTGATCGATGGCTCGCTGACGCTGTATGAGGGTCCGATCAAGACCGCGGCCGGAGAGACCGTCGTGGCCGAGGGCGAGGCCATCGACAACACCGATGCGGCCTTCAAGCTCGCGCAGAACTATTTCGTGGAAGGGGCGATCGGCGAGACCGGGATCGAGTGAGCCCACGGCCGGTGACCGGACGGCCCGGCCCGCGGTCCCCCGCCGAGTTGGGCCGCGCCCCCAGGCCAACCCCTTTGTGACTGCCGTTTTGATGAATGCCCGCGTTGCCCCGACGGTCGAAGCCCTGACGCTCAGCGCGGGCGCCGTGGTCGTGACCATGGCGCTCTTCGCCCTGTTCGTCGCCGCGTATGGTGCCAACCCGCTGGATGTCTTCTACGTCCTGTATCTGGGTGGCTTCGCGCGGATGATCTCGATTGAGAACACGCTCGTGCAGGCGGCGCCGCTGATGCTGACCGCCCTGTGCACGGCGATCCCGGCGCGGGCCGGGCTCTTGGTCATCGGCGGTGAAGGGGCCCTGGTGATGGGCGGGTTGGCCACCGTGCTGGTCGGCGTGCATCTGGCCGGGTTTCCGGTTCCCATCGGCATCGGCATGATGCTGCTTGCCGGGACGGTCGGCGGCGGACTTTGGATTTGGTTCGCCGGTCTCTTGCGCCAACGGCGCGGGGTGAACGAGACCATCTCCACGCTGCTGCTGAACTACATCGCGATCGCGGTTCTTCTGCATCTGGTCTCCGGCCCGATCCGCGACCTGGACCAGGTGCTCAAGCCGTCGAGTTGGAGCGTTCCTGCGGACCTGCGGCTGGGTGACATGCCGGGTATCGACGTGCATTGGGGCCTCGGGATCGGCGTGGTGGTCTGCGTGGCCCTTTATGTGGTCATGCGCCGAACCACGTTCGGCTTCGGGGTCGATGTGCTTGGCGGCAACCAGCGTGCGGCCCAAATCGCGGGCCTGCCGATCGACCGTATGGTGCTGGTGTGTTGCTTTGCCGGCGGGGCGGCGGCGGGGCTGGCAGGATCGATCGAAGTGGTCGCCGTCCACGGCTTTGCCAGCGACTCGCTGGTGGTCGGCTTCGGCTACGCGGGGATCCTGGTCGCCTTCCTGGCGCGCCACCATCCACTGGGGATCATCCTGGTCGCGATCCTGGTCGGCGCGATTTCGGCCAGCGGTGGCCTGTTGCAGCGCCGCTTCGACCTGCCGGACGCGACCACTCTGGTGCTTCAGGGCATGCTGTTCATGGTGGTGCTGGCGTCCAACAGCCTTTACGGCCGCATTCCCCTTCTGCAGCCAAGGAGCGGGTGAGCGCCATGATCGACGGGACGGACCTGGGCTGGTGGGGGGTTTTAATCGCGATCCTGGGCGGTGCCATCCGGGTATCGACACCCTATCTGTTCGTGGCGCTGGGCGAAACGCTCACCGAAAAGGGCGGCCGGGTGAATCTGGGCCTGGAAGGCGTTCTGGTCATGGGCGCGATGAGCGGCTATGGCACGGCCGTGATCACCGGCAATCCGTGGGCGGGCGTTCTGGTTGCCGGATGCGCGGGTGCGGGCCTCTCGCTGATTCACGCGCTGATCTGCAATCTGCCCCGTGTCAACGACATCGCGGTCGGCATCTCGCTGTTCATCTTCGGCACCGGGCTGGCCTTTTTTCTGGGCAAGCCGTTCATCAGCCCGTCCGCGCCCCGGCTGCCCGACCTGGATCTTGGCTGGTGGAGCGCCTCCCCCCAGATACAGTCGGCCCTGCAGGTGAACGCCCTGTTCATCCTTGGCGCGGCCCTCGCGCTGTTTTTGGCCTGGGCGCTCAAGAACACGAAATGGGGCCTGGTGCTGACCGCCGTGGGCGACAGCTCCGACGCGGCGGCGGCGCTGGGCTACAGTGTCAAGGTCGTCCGCACCCTGGGAACGGTCGCCGGCGGGTTTCTGTCGGGCATCGGCGGCTCGTTCCTCTCCCTCTACTATCCGGGAACCTGGAACGAGGGCCTGTCCAGCGGCCAGGGTCTGATGGCGATCGCGCTGGTGATTTTCGCGCGCTGGAACCCGCTTTACTGCCTGTACGCGTCGCTTCTGTTCGGCGGGGCGACGGCGATCGGCCCGGCGCTGCAAGCCGTGGGCATCACCGCCTACCATCACCTGTTCGGCGCCGCACCCTATGTGCTGACGCTGGGACTCTTGATCTATGCGTCGCGGAAGGAGCACGCGCTGAAGGGCGCGCCGGGCGAGGTTTCGATCAGCCGATGACTCTGACCGAGCGTACCCTCGACCGGGACGAGCCAACGCCTCCGCCCCCGTCGGTCGCCATTGACGGCATGACCAAGCGGTTCGGCGCGTTCACGGCACTCGACGCCGTGTCGATGACCATCGAACCCGGCGCCTTTCACGCGCTGTTGGGGGAGAACGGCGCCGGCAAGAGCACCCTGGTCAAGTGCCTGCTCGGCACCTACCGCGCGGATGCGGGTGTGGTCCGGATCGACGGGTCGCCGGTTCGGATCGCGAACCCCAAGGCCGCCCATCGCCTGGGGCTGGGCATGGTCTACCAGCACTTCACGCTCGTCCCGTCCATGACCGTCGCCGAAAACCTGGTCTTGGGCGAACCGGATCTGCCCGCCATGGTCAACTGGCGCCGGAGCCGGGAACGGCTGCGGGCGCTGATCGACACCATGCCGTTCGCGCTCGACCTGGATCGGCCGGTGGCAAGCCTCGCCGCCGGGGAAAAGCAGAAGCTGGAGATCCTGAAGCAGCTGCATCTGGGCGCTCGCGTGCTGGTGCTTGACGAGCCGACCAGCGTGCTCACCCCGGCCGAGGCGGACGAGGTCCTGGGGCTGATGCGCCAGATGACCGACGCCATGCGCCTGTCCGTGGTGCTGATCACCCACAAGCTGCGGGAGGTGGAGGCCTTCGCCCGCGACGTCACGGTGCTCCGGCATGGCAAGCACACGGGCCATGGCCGCGTGGGCCAAGTGACGCGCGGGGAGATGGTCGCCATGATGATCGGCCGCGCATCGGTGTCGAAACCGGCGGAACGCGGGGCACCCGCGGGGCGGAAAACCGCGCTTGAACTCATCGACCTGACCGTTGACAGCGACAAGGGGGTCAAGGCAGTCGATAAGGCGCGGTTCCGGGTCGTCGCGGGCGAGGTGGTGGGCATCGCAGGCGTGTCGGGCAACGGCCAGAAGGAGTTGGTCGAGGTGTTGGCCGGTCAGCGGGAGGCGATGTCCGGGGAGGTCATCGTGCACGGAGAACGCTACCGTGCGACCCGGGACGAGATGAGCCGGCATGGCGTCTTCATCTTGCCCGAGGAGCCGCTGCACAATGGCTGCGTGCGCGGCATGTCGGTGGCCAACAACATGGCCCTGCGCACCTTCGACCGCCATGCCGATGGCCGGCCCCGGTGGTTCGTACGCCGGACCGCGATGCGCGAGCGCGCCAAGCGCCTGATCGAGGCGTTTTCGGTCAAAACCCGTGGGCCGGACGCGCGGATCGAAACCCTGTCGGGCGGCAATGTCCAACGCACGGTCTTGGCCCGGGAGTTGTCGGGCGACGTGCGGGTTCTGATCGCCCAGAACCCCTGTTTCGGGCTCGATCTGAACGCCACCGCCGAGATCCGAAACCGGATCATGGATGCCCGCAACACGGGGGCGGCGGTCTTGCTGATCAGCGAGGACCTCGACGAAGTCCTGGACCTGTCGGACCGCGTGCTGGAGATGTTTGAGGGGCGGATCGTGTACGAGACCGAGCGCGGCCAAGCCGACATCCACGAGATCGGCCGCCACATGGCCAGCGCGTGACCGTGCCGATGACGCGCCCCTACACCCTCATCCGCGACGGGCTGGTGCTCGACATCCCAAGGCGCGCGAGCGGGCCGGCGGACATCCTGATCGCCGGCGACACCATCCGCGAGATCGGCCCGCCCGGCATGGCGGCCCCCGCCGACGCGGCCGTCATCGACGCGCGCGATCGTTTGATCATCCCTGGCTTCGTCAATGCCCACACCCACGGCAATGGCAGCTTTTCCAAAGGGCTTGGCGACCGCTGGTCCCTGGAACTGCTGTTGACCACCGTCCCGGTCATGGCGGGGTGCTTTACGGTGGACGACAAAAGGACCGCCGCCCTGCTGAACGCCGCAGAGATGGTGCGCAAGGGCAGCACCGCCTGCTACGATATGTATTTCGAGGCGCCGACCGCCACCGTCGAGGGCATGGGCGCCGTCGCCGATGCCTATGCCGAGGTCGGGGTGCGGGTCGCACTGGCGCCGATGATGGCGGACACGACCTTCTATCGGGCCATTCCGGGGCTTCTGGACGCCATCCCGGAGCCCCATCGCACGACGGCCGAAGCCATGCGGGCCTCCGCCCACACCGTGCACCTCGCCGCTTGCGCAGACATCGCGCGGTCCTGGACGCTGGACCGGACCCAGGCCCGGCTGGCGCTGGGGCCGACCATCCCCCACCATTGCTCCGATGCCTTCCTGACCGGCTGCCGGGATTTGGCGCGGGAGTTCGACCTTGGCATCCAGATGCATCTGGCGGAATCGAAGGTCCAAGCCGTCACGGGCATCACGCGCTATGGACGGACGCTCACGGCGCATCTTGATGCGCTGGGGCTTTTGGGACCCACCTTCACCGGCGCGCACGGCATCTGGCTCACCGACACGGACATCGCACGGCTCGCCGACACGGGCTCGGCCATCGCGCACAACCCGGGCAGCAATCTGCGGCTTGGCACCGGCGTCGCCCGCGCGCGGGCCCTGCGCTCGGCCGGTGTTCCCTTCGGGATCGGCACGGACGGCTCGGCATCCTCCGACCATCAAAACATGCTTGAGGCCGTCCGCATGGCGGCGGTCGCGTCGCGGGTCACGACGCCCGATCCGGACGGGTGGCTGGGCACCTGGGAGGTCTTGGAGGCCGCCACCCAGGGCGGGGCCAAGGCGATGGGCATGGAGCGGGACATCGGTGCGATCGCCCCCGGCTACAAGGCCGATCTGGTCTTCCTGGACCTCGCGGATGTCGCCTTCGTGCCGCTGAACGACGCCGCCAATCAGATCGTCAACTGCGCCGATTCGAGCGCCATCGACAACGTGATGATCGGCGGCCGGATGGTCCTCGAGGGCCGCCGGTTCACAACGCTCGATTACCCCTCGCTGCGTCGGAAGGCGGCGGCGGCCACGGAACGGCTGCTGGCCCTAAGCCAGGAGGCCCAGGCCCGCGCCGAGGCCCTCGCCCCCTTCGTGTCGGCCCACTGCGTTGGCCTCACCTGCCAGCACTATCCCGTGCGCCGCACCCTCTACGGATAACAGGTCTTGCGTTCAGCCGGTTCCCGTTCGGGGGATGTTTCGGGGACGGATGTTTCGGGGACAGTATACTGAACTCCGGCATCAGTGTACGGGCGGCATCAGCCTGTCGAAGGAGTTCAGTATACTGTCCCCGGAACCCGTCCCTTCAAACCACCTCCGCGTGGGCGGTGCCGGTGCGGGTGAGGCGGGCTTCGATCCGGGACGGGGTCTCGACGGGCACCAGGCCGGCGGGGGAGCCGGGGATGACGATCTGGCCCCGGGCCAGGGGCTGGCCGCGCGCCGCGAGATGGTCCCGCAGCCATGCGAGGGCATTCAGCGGCCCGCCCAGGGTTTCGGCGCCGATGGCGCTGTCGCGGACCGCACCATCGACGAAGCCGCCCAGCCCCTCCAAGTCCAGGTCGATCCCGGACGGGTCCCGCCACGCGCCCAGGACGATCCCCGCCTGCAGCGCGTTCGACGCCACCAGTTCCGCGGCGGATGGCGGCGTCCAGGCGAAGGTGAAATTGTGCAGTTCGATCACCGGTGCCACGCCATCGATCCAGGTGTGTGGGGCCACGGCATCGGCGCCGATGTCCCGGGCGATGCGCAAGGCGAACTCCGCCTCGATGGCCAGGTTCGGGAACTGGGCCAGGCTGAGCGTGTCCCCGTTCGGGACGATCTCATGCCGAAACAGGTGGGCCGCGACCGGCTCGGTCAGACCGAACTTCTTCCGGATCGCCCGGCTGGTGCAGCCAACCTTCCAGCCGGCCACCACGGCCCCGGCCTCGACCCGCCGCGCCACCACCGCGTCCTGCACGGCATAGGCGTCGTCCAGGCTCAACCGATCGACACCGGGCGGCAAGGCGCCATCCCACCGCCGCCGGGTCTGGCGGGCGTGAAAATACTCGATGAGGGCGGCCGTCATGCGTGTCCGATGGGTTGGGAGGCTCCGCCGGCACCATACCGAATTGGCACGCCCGAACCAGACCGGCGCAGCGATGGGATCACACGCGGCCTTGATATGCTATGCCATGGCGTTCGACCGCCGCGGCATTAGATGCATCCCATGACCGACCGTCTGAAAATCGCCTTCGCGCAAGTGAACCCGACCTTGGGGGACATCGCGGCCAACCGGGCCCTGGTCAGGGACTGGGCGGCCCGCGCCCGCGACCAGGGCGCCGATCTGGCCGTGTTCCCCGAGTTGGTCATCCCAGGTTACCCGCCCGAGGACCTGATCCTGAAGCCCGTGTTCATCGACCGGTGCATGGAGGCGGCCGAAGCCCTGGCCCAAGAGGCGACCGATGCCGGTTTCCGCATCCTGCTGGGCTGCCCCTGGCGGGAGGGGGGGCGGGTCCACAATTCCGTGCTGCTGCTGCATGAGGGGGGTGTGAAGGCGGTGCGCCATAAGGTCGACCTGCCCTATTACAGCGTCTTCGACGTAAAGCGGGAGT
>CAYNRD010000073.1:0-8646 GCA_964399515.1 uncultured Mycobacteriaceae bacterium
GCCGCCTCGACCCCCTGATGGAGCCTGCCCATGCTGGCTGATCACCCCGTGGCCGACCCGTTCCAAGTGCCGGCGGTGGATTGGGACGCCTTTGTCGCAGATCTGGGGCCGATCCCGTGGACCCGGGAGGCGGCCGAGTTGCGCTCCAAGTCCCGGGACTTTTACTGGTACAGCCCAATCCTGAAGGCGCAGTTGAAGGACGTGCGGGCCGACTGTGCCGTTATGCCCCGCGACGTGGAGGAGGTGCGGCGCACCGTCGCGCTGTGCGCCGCGCGGCGCATCCCGATCACCGTGCGCGGGGCCGGCACCGGCAATTACGGCCAGGCCATGCCCATCCATGGCGGTGTGGTGCTGGACCTGCGCGGCCTGCACCGGATCGGCAAACTGGAACACGGCATCCTGACCGTGGAGCCCGGCGCGATCATGGAGGACATCGAGCGCGCGACCCGGCCCCAGGGCTGGGAGTTGCGCTTTCACCCGTCCACCAAGCGCACCGCCACCATCGGCGGCTTCATCGCCGGCGGCTCCAGCGGCATCGGCTCGATCAATTTCGGCCTGCTGCGGGACCGGGGGGCGATCCTGGGCCTGAAGGTGATGACCATGGAGGAGGAGCCCCGGATCATCGAGCTGCGCGGTGACCGGGTGCTGTGGGCCACCCATGCCTATGGCTGCAATGGCATTATCGTCGAGGTCGAGCTGCCGATGGCCCCGGCCTGGCCCTGGGCGGAGGCGATCGTCAGCTTCGACGGCTTCATGGACGCGATGCGCTTCGGCGATGCCCTGGCCCACGATCCGTCGGTGGTCAAGAAGCTGATCAGCCCGATCGCGGCCCCGGTGCCCCAACAGTATTTCCGCCAGTTGCAGCGCCAGGTCTCGGACGCGGGCGACATTGTCATCACCATGGTCGCCGAGACCAGTTGGGAAGGGTTCGAGATCCTGGTCCGGGAGCATGGCGGGCGCATCGTCTACAGCCGCCGCGCCGGGCAGGCCGACGCCCTGCCGCCGCTGTATGAATTCACCTGGAACCACACCACCCTGCAGGCCCTGAAGGAAACCCGCCAAATCACCTATCTGCAGACCCTGTTCGCGCCCGGTGAATACCTGGACCGGGTCGCGGCGATGATCGACCGGTTCGGGGATGAGGTGCCGATGCATTGCGAATTCGTCAATCTGGGTGGCCGGATCGGTGTGTTTGGGTTGCAGCTGGTCCGCTACACCACCGACGCGCGCTTGCGGGAGATCATCGCCATCCACGAAGCCGAGGGCTGCCCGATCTTCGACCCCCACACCTATATCCTGGAGGATGGCGGCATGAAGCAGATCGACCAGGACCAACTGGCCTTCAAGCGCGAGGCCGACCCCCTGGGCCTGCTGAACCCCGGCAAGATGCGCGCCTGGTGGCAGGGGTAGGTGCGGGACCCCCGCGCCGGGATCACTCGATGAATTCGGCGCCGGTCAGTTTGGCCCGTTCCCGTGGGGTCAGGTCGGCCGGCAGCGAGGCCTCCTTCAGGTAGGGCTGCAGGATGCTGGTCCGCTCGTTGACCATGAATTCATGGAACTCGGTATCCATGTGCTTGTCTTCCAGGAAATTGTGGAAGTCCAGGTTGCTGCGGCCATGTTTTTCGAACAAGCGCCTGAGCTTGACCATGTTCCGCTTCAGGTTATAGCCGTTGTTCTTGGTCAGGTAATTGTCGGTCAGGGATTTCAGCTTGCGCCCGCTGATGTGTTTGATGATGTCCTTGTTTTCCTGCAGCCCCCGCCCGACCAGGGCGTTGATGTCCCGGAAAAAGTCGATGTCGTGTTCGGTGGCTTCCAGAACGGGCCAAAAGATGTCCGGGCCCAGACGGGCGCGGGAGTTGACGAAATAGCGGACCGGCAGGCCGTCCTTGTTGTCGCCCGTGACGTCGAAGATCTGGTCCAGGCGCCGCCACAGGGGCACATGGGCCATGACCTCCTTGTCGGTCAGCTCGGGGATGCCCTCGTTCTCGGTGACGGTCTTTTGATACTGGCGCACCGCCACCTTCAGGGCTTCCCAGATCCGCACCATGTAGAACTGGTCCATCTGGGACAGGGTGACCATGGCCGGGCCGGAAATCTCCGCCTCGCCCGAGGAATCGCTCAACACCTTGCCGGCGAACACGGCGTTGGACAGAAAATCGCCCCGGGCGTGAAAATCGCTGATGTGCTCCAGCTGCTCGGGCTGGGCATAGTATTCCTGGATTTCCAGCAGCCGGCCGACCGTGTCGTCGGGTTCGGCCAGGTCCGCCGGGTTCGGCGCGCCGGTGATCTCGTACCGGACCAAAGAATGGCCCTGGAAAACCTTCTGATTGGGGGAGGTCAGGAATTTGCCGGCCATGACCATGCCGACCAAGTGCTTGATATGGTTGTTCAACTCCCGGTTGGCCTGTTCCAGGTCCGGATCCTCGCTACCGCCGTCCGCACCGCGCTTGCGCCGCTTGATCATCAGCCGCTTCTTGGCTTTGTCGATCAGGCCCAGCAGGGTTTTGTAAAGTTCTCCCTCCTTGCTCATCGGCAAGGTCTGGATCCAGCGCGCGATCGGCTGGAAGGACCTGGGGAGGTCAGAGGCCTCGACATGCTTGATCTCATCGACGCTCTTGCCGCGGTCGATCAGATGGCTGGTGGCGATGTAGGCGACGAATTCGGTGGCGGCGGCCTTGACGGTGCGGGGGATCTGCGGGTCCTGGTCGTCCTGGTTCCGGTCGCCCGATTCGACGTAGAGCAGGTCGATGAACCCGTCATAGAGTCTGCCGAAAAATCCGCGTTTCCGTGCCATGGCCCGCCATCGGGAAATTAAATTTTCATTATCGCCCCAAGGCCGCCCGAATCGTTCGGCCGCATGACCATTTAAGTTACGGCTACGAGCGCCCCCACAATCTGGGTCGCAGTGTGAGGGTTTTTGCTAAAATAAGAAAGACCCGGGTGTGGCACGGGTGCCACTGACGCTACGCCGAGCCCGAGCCTTTGTTGACGGAATCCAGCAAGGCTGTTTCCGAGTTGCTGACCACATAGTCCGAAAAGCCCAAATCCGCTTCCGGGTCGGCCATCAGCTTTCGCAGCAATTCGGGGGTGACGCCGAATGTCTTCAGGAATGCCCGCAGGGCCGACAGGCGTTCCTTCAGCTTTTCGCCATTGTTGGCGACCAGGACAGAGCCGGTCATGGTCTCTATCTTGTCCGCGGTGGCGACCACGATCAGGTCCTTGTTCTCCTCCAAGCCCCGGCCGACCAGATCATAAAGGCCCTTGAAGAAGGTGGTGTCCCGCTCCGGGTCGGCGATGCAGGCCCAGAAGTCCCGCTCCCCCAGCCGGGCGCGGGTATCGATGAAGAACTTCACCGGTAGCGCCGATTTGTTGTCGCCCAGGATGTCGAAGATGGTCAGAGCCCGGTTCCATTCGGTGACGTGGCCCATGACCTCTTCCTGCATGAGCGGCTGGACGCGGGTGTTTTGCGGGGTGCTGTCCAAATACTGCTTGATGTGGGCCTCGAACCGCGCCCAGGTGGTTTGCAGGTCGGCATGCTCCATCTGGGACAGGGTGACCATTTGGTCACCGGTGATGGTGTTCTGGCTGTTGGCCTTGACCAGCACCTTATCGGTGAAGTCCATGTTTTGCAGCAGGTCGCCGCGGGCGGGCAATTGGGCGATCGGGGTCAAGTGCTCGGCGTGCAGGTGCTTGTCCTGCAGGGCCAGCAGTTGGGACACGGCCTCGCTGGGATCGTGAAGGGTTTCGAAGGCCGGCGCGCCGTCGATGGCGTAGCGGTGCGCCGAATGGTCGGTGAACGCCTCCCGGTCGGGCCGACGCAGGATCTTGTGGGCCAGGACCACGCCGACCAAATGCTTGATGTGGCCCTCGAACCGGGATTCCGCGTCCGACGGGCTGATCGAATCCGCGTCGCCGGCACGGTTGCGCCGGCTGTGCTCGTAGCCGGCCCGGATGGTTTGGATCAGGACCAGCAGCGTCTTGTACAGTTGGGATTCGGCGCTGGACGGCAGGGTCTGGATCCAATCCCCCACCGCTTTCAGGGCCGGCGGCAGATCGCCCGCGCCCACGGATTTGATCTCCTTGGGCGTGTAGCCCAACTCCACCAGATGGCGGGTGGCCACATAGGCCACGAATTCGCTGGCCGCCTGGCGCAGGCCTTCGGGCAGTTGGTCCCGGCGGCGGCCGGGGGATTTGGGGGCGGCGGCGGGCTTTTCCGGCTCGGGCACGAACAAGAACGCCTTGAGGGCCTTCAGGCCGGTGGCAAGCGGACGGGCGGGCCAGGAAAGCACGTCGGCGAAGCTCATGGCGTTCAATCGGGGGCTGGTGGCGTGCGGCCGCGTTACATCAGACAATGTTTAAGGAAGGCTCAAAATCGCGCCGGCCCCGCCTATCGGATCCCCGCATAGCGGCGCCGGACCCGGTCCAGGAACCGGGCCCGGCGGCCCGCGTCGGCCCGGTCCATGCCATACAGGCACATCCAGTGTTTGGCCGCCCGGCGGCCAACCAGCATGCCCAGGCCCCGCTGGATGGTCTTCTTGTTCGGGTGGCCGATCACCAGCCGGGTGAACCAATGGGGCGCGCCGGCCGTCGTGACCACGTCCAGCCGGCGGATCTGGGGCAGGCCCGGCCGGATCGGCCCCGGCCCGTCGGGCAGGTGAAAGGCCACACCGGCCATCCACACCCGATCCAGATAGCCCTTCAGGATCGCCGGCATGCCGTACCACCACGTGGGGAACACCAGGATCACCGTGTCCGCCCAACGCAGATCCTCGACCTGCCGCTCCAGCCCCGCCATGTTGGCCGGATGGTCCAGGTTGCGGCGCCATTCCGCCTCGCTCAGCACCGGGTCGAAGCCGTCCCGGTACAGATCGGCCACGCGCACCGCATGCCCGGCGGCATCCAGGCCCTCCCGAACGGCGGTGAACAGGGCGTGATTGAAGCTGTCCTGGGCCGGATGGGCATGGACAACCAAGGCTCGCATCGAAACACTCCCGGAGCTTATTCGGATCCTCCCGTGCCCGCGGGGGTGGCCCCCGTCAAGGAGAGGACAGCATGCCCGAGCCGGCGCCCGCCGACACCCTGAACGCCTTCTTACCGGGGGACCGCGTGACCCTGGCGCCCCAGGCGGCGGAAGGGCCGCTCCACGGTCTTCAGTATGGGCTGAAGGATCTGTTCGATGTCGAGGGGCATATCACCGGCTGCGGCAATCCGGACTGGATGCGCAGCCATGGCCCGGCCACGCGCACGTCCCCCGTGGCCGTGACCCTGGCCCAGGCCGGTGCCGCCATGGTCGGCAAGACCATCACCGATGAACTGGCCTTCAGCCTGCACGGGGAAAACCACCATTACGGCACGCCCGTTAACGGCGCTGCCCCCGACCGGGTGCCCGGCGGCAGTTCCTCGGGCTCGGCGGCGGCGGTGGCCGGGGCGGCCGTTGACTTCGCCATCGGCACCGACACCGGCGGCTCGATCCGGGCGCCGGCCAGCTATTGCGGGCTTTGGGGCATGCGGCCCAGCCATGGCGCCATCAGCCTGGAGGGATGCATGCCGCTGGCGCCCAGCTTCGACACCGTGGGCTGGTTCGCCCGGGACGCGGACACCTTCGCCCGGGTCGGCCGGGTGCTGCTGGGGGCCGATGATGACCAGGTGCCGCTTGAGGGGCCGGTCCATGTGGTGACCGAGGCGGTGGCGATGGTCTGGGACCAGGCGCGGGAGGAGGCCCAGGCCCTGATCGACCGGGCCGGCGCCGTCCTGGGCTCGCCCCTGCCGGTGGCGATCACCGAGGGGGACGGCGACCTGGAAGCCTGGCGCCTGCACTTCTCGGCCCTGCAGTGGCGGGAGATTTGGGACACCCACCGGGATTGGATCACCCGGGAGAAACCGGTGTTCGGCCCCAATATCGCCGAGCGCTTCCGGCTGGCGTCTCTGGTGCCGGATGCGGACGTGGCGGCAGCGCAAGGCTTTCGCGCCCGGCTGACCGTGCGCCTGGGTCGGCTGCTGGCCGACGGTGCGATCCTGCTGATGCCGACGGTGCCGGGGGCGGCTCCCTTGAAGGGCCTGGATGGCGCCCGGGTGACCGACTATCGCAACCGGGCCTTGCGCATGCTGTGCCTGTCCGGGCTGACCCGGATCCCCCAGATCTCCATCCCGCTGGGCCAGGTGGACGGCGCGCCCTTCGGGTTCAGCCTGTTGGCCGCGCGGGGGCGGGACCGGGCGCTGATCGATGTGGCGGTGCGGCTGGCGGGCGCGTGACCGGGCGGTCAGGCGTCGTAGGCCAGAGTGCTGGCCACGGGTCAGGCATCGTAGGCCAGCACGCTGGCCACGGGCACGTCCAGCTTCGACCGGCCGTCCAGGAAGGTCAGCTCGATGATGCAGGCTGCCCCGGCCACCGTGCCGCCGACCTTGCCGATCAGGTCGATGGTCGCCTTCATGGTGCCGCCGGTGGCCAGCAGGTCATCCAGCACCACCACCCGCTGGCCCGGCTGGATGGCGTCCGCCTGGATTTCCAGCGTGTCGCTGCCGTATTCCAGCGCATAGCTGTGGCTGACCGTCTTGCCCGGCAGCTTGCCGGCCTTGCGCGCCATGGCAAAGCCCAGGCCAAGATGCAGGGCCAGGGGTGCGGCGGTCAGGAAGCCGCGCGATTCGATGCCGATCAGCAGGTCGGGCGCCATCGGGCGCACGGCCGTGGCCAGCCGATCGACCGTCTCCCGCCAGGCGTCGGGATGGGCCAACAGGGTTGAGATGTCGTAGAACAAGATACCCGGCTTGGGAAAATCGGGGATGTTGCGGATGTGGGTCTTAAGGTCCATCGGCGCGCCAGGAACGGAGAATTGCGGGATGGCCGAACGAAGCGGGCCTGGGATCAGCGCTAGCATGCTGCGGGTGCACGGGTCCAGGCCACCCCGATCCGCCGGGCGGGCCCAGGGGTGAGGGACGGCTGGATCGCGCCGGTGGCGGCCACCGGCGGCTTCGCCCTGGGCGGCCGGTGGGACAAGAAGTTCGCCACCGCCCTGGACCGCCGGCTGAATCAGATGCTGGCGGCGCCGGCGGTCGATCGGCCGTCGGGCCCGATCGAGATCGATTGCCGCCAGGTGGAGCGGCTGGACACCGTCGGCGCCTGCCTGTTGGTGCGGTTCCGGGCCACCCTGCGGGAGCGGGGCGGGGCGGAGCTGGTCGGCGTCCGAGCCGAATGGCGCGCGCTGATCGAGGCCGCAGACGACGCCAAGATCGACCTGGACGCCGCCCGCGGCGAACGGGCGCCCGTGGCCTTGGCCGGCCTGAACAGCATCGGCAAGGCCACCGCCGGCCTGGGCGGAGAGATCGCGGCCCTGCTGGGGTTTTTCGGGTTGGTGGTGGTGCGGCTGGGCGGGGTCGTCCTGCGCCCGGCCCGGCTCAACGTCACCTCCCTGGTGCATCACATGGAGGATGCCGGCCTGAACGCCCTGCCGATCGTGGCCTTGCTGGCCTTCGTGATCGGCTTCGTCATCTCCTACCAAAGCGCCTTCCAACTGGGCGTGTTCGGCGCCGAGATCCTGACCGTGGACCTGATCGGCCTGTCCGTGCTGCGGGAGATCGGCGCGCTGATCACGGCGGTGGTGGTCGCCGGCCGCTCGGGCTCGGCCATGACCGCCCAGATCGGCACCATGCAGGTCAACGAGGAAATCGACGCCATGCGGGCGATAGGCATCGACCCCACCGATGCCTTGGTCCTGCCGCGCATCCTGGCCCTGATGCTGGTGGTGCCGATGCTGACCTTCTTCGCCAACATCATGGGGCTTTTGGGCGGGGCGCTGGTGGTCTACCTGGTGGTCGGCTTGGATCTGGCGGCGTTTTTCCGGCAGCTGATCATCATCGCCGTGCCGCTCGACTTCATCGAGGGCATGGTCAAGGCGCCGGTGTTCGCCTTTGCCATCGGCATGGTCGGCTGCTTCCAGGGGATGAGCGTTTCGGGCAGTGCCGCCAGCGTCGGCCGGCGCACCACCGTCGCGGTGGTCGAATCGATCTTCCTGGTCATCGTCATCGACGGCGCCTTCTCGATCTTCTTCACCCAATTGCGGTTCTGACCATGGCGGCCGAGACCGAGACCGAGACCGAGGGGGAGGAGGCCGTGATCCGGGTGCGCGGGCTGGTGACCCGCTTTGGCACCCAGACCATTCATGACGGGTTGGACCTGGACGTGCGCCCGGGGGAGGTGATCGGCGTGGTCGGCGGCTCTGGCACCGGCAAATCGGTGCTGCTGCGCACGATCATCGGGCTGAACCGCCCGGTCGAGGGTGAGATCCGCCTGCTGGGCTACAACATCATGACCTTGAAGACCGAAAAACAGCCCCGCATGCGGCGGCGGATCGGCGTCTCCTTCCAGGACGGTGCTTTGTTCAGCTCCATGACCGTGGCCGAGAACATCGAGGTGCCGCTCAAGCGCCACACCGATCTGGGCCCGGCCCTGCGGCGGGAGCTGGTGCGCATCAAGATCGACATGGTCGGCCTGCAGGCGGACGCGGCGTGGAAATACCCGTCCGAGCTGTCGGGCGGCATGCGCAAGCGGGCCGGGCTGGCCCGGGCGCTGGTGCTGGACCCGGAAATCCTGTTCCTGGACGAGCCCACCGCCGGGCTCGACCCGATCGGCGCCGCCGCGATCGGCCGGCT
>CAYNRD010000074.1:0-8630 GCA_964399515.1 uncultured Mycobacteriaceae bacterium
GGTAACCGGCGCCGCCCGACCCCGCAACCACCCTCCCCGAGCCGGTTGCGACGCCTTAACCGGCCCCGACGCCGCCGGAGGCTGTCGCCGCCCGGCCCGAAGCGGTGACACCCCCCGAGCCGGCGCCGCCGGAGCAAATCGCGACCCGGCCCGAAGCGGTGACACCGCCGGTGCTTGAGCCGGCGCCGCCGGAGCAAATCGCGACCCGGCCCGAACCGGTGACACCGCCGGTGCTTGAGCCGGCCCCGCCCGCGCCCGTAACGGCCCTGCCCGATCCGGTGGTGGTTCCGGAGCCAGAACCGGCGCCACCGGAGGCTGTGGCGGCGGGGCCCGAGCCCGCGGCTCCGCCCGAGCCCGCGGCTCCGCCCGAGCCCGTGGCTCCGCCCGAGCCCGTGGCTCCGCCGGCGGTGCCGCCCAGCTTCGACGCCGCCCGGGTCGGTGACAGCCGGGTGCCGATCTTGGCCGGAACCGCCGCCCCCGGCGCCGATGTCACGGTCTTGAACGGGCCGGTTTCGATCGGCCGTGTCCAAGCCGATCCGATCACCGGTGACTGGGTGTTCGTGGGCTCGGAGCCGCTGGCGCCGGGCCCCCATGAGCTGACCTTGGCAGCCCGGCTGGGTGGGGATGAGGCCGTGTCGGACCAGGCATTGATCCTGGTGGTGCCCGCGCCGGCGCAACGCCCGGCCGCCCCCGATGCCGAGGATGTCCGCCCCTTGGCGGCGTTGGTGGATCGAGAGGCCCCCGGCGCCACCCAGGTGCTTCAGGCGCCGGTCGCGCGGGCGGCGCCGGCGGCGCCGGCCGATGTGCCGTCCGCCGATGTGCCGTCCGCGCCCGCCGACAGACCGTAGCCGCCGCCCCCCGCACCGCGGCTGCGCATCGAGGTGGCCGATTACCTTGTCGATGAGCGGCAGTTGATCGTCACCGGCCGGACCACGGCGGCGGGAGCTGTACGCCTGTATGTCGACAATGGCTTGATCTCGGAAACCGCGACGCCGGCCGGCCGTTTCGAAGTGCGCGGCGGCGTGACCCTGGACGGTCCGGAGCATCGGTTCCGCCTCGACCAGGTGGATGCGACCGGCCAGGTGGTCGCCCGCGCCGAAACCCGCTTTACGCGCACCGTGCAAAGCCCGGCAGATCAGCCCCAGGCGATCACCGTGGTGGTTGAGCCCGGCAACAATCTGTGGAATTTTGCCCGCCGCCACTATGGCCGCGGCATCCAGTTCACCGCTATCTACAATGCCAACCGGGACCAGATCGCCGATCCAGACCTGATTTTCCCGGGCCAGGTGTTCACCATTCCCCGCCTGGAGGAGTGAGCGTCAAACGCGGGCCAACAGGTGCCGGAGCAGCGTTCCGTAGGGGCGGATCATCCACAGATCGGCGATCAGCGGCACCAGGATTGCTTCCGGGGACAGCGCCCCGGTGATGGTGCCCGTGGTCCGGGCCCAGACCATGCCATCATCGCCGACCGAGATCAGGCCCGGACGCACCGCCCCGGCCTCCGTGGCGATTTGGGTGATCAGGCGCCGCTCCGCGACCGTGGCCGGCATGGCGCCGATACGCCCGGCCAGATAATAGGCATGCGGGCCCGCGCCGACCTCGACCTGCGCCTGATAGTCGATCTCCTCCAGGCGAAAGCTCAAGCGTTTGGTCCGTCCCGGTGACGTCGTCGGGCTGGGCTGGGCGGCCAATAGGTCCAGGCCGATGCCCCGATCGACCAGCGCGAACAGGGTTCTGCGGCGTTCCGCCGTCAAGGTCTGCGCCGTGGCGTCCGCCTCTCGTCCGATGTCCGCGTCCAACACGTCCGACCCCCCCTATCGCGGTGCCCGTGGTCCGTCCTTGGGGATACGGGGACAGGGTTAAGCACTGGTGTAGAAGGCTTCAAAAAAACGGACGAGAAATCTTGGTAAATAGGGATGTTAAATCGTTGTTTCGAACCGATGCGATCGGCTGTGAGCTATTCGGCGGCCTGGCGGGTGCTGGGGCCGGCCGCGACGTCCTCTTGGGCGCGGCCGGCGGTGCGGAACCGCCACCAGCCCAACAGGCGCGCGGCGCCAGCGTCCAGATTGGCTTTCAGCATCAACGCACACGGCGTGACCAGCAAGGTCAGGATGGTGGCGAAGCTGAGCCCGAAGGCGATCGCCGTGGCCAGATCCACCCACCACTGGGTGGACGGCGCGCCGACCGTCACCTGCCGGGTGACGAAATCGATATTGGTCTGCAGGACCATGGGCATCAGGCCCAGAATGGTGGTGACCGTGGTCAACAGCACCGGCCGCAGGCGCTGGGCGCCGGTCAGCAGCACGGCATCCCGGGCGCTGTCCGCCACCCGCCGCAGCCGGTCATAGGTGTCGATCAGCACGATGTTGTTGTTGACCACGATGCCGGCCAGGGCGATCACGCCGATGCCGGTCATCACGATGCCGAATGGCCGGTCGGTGATCAACAGCCCGATCAGGACGCCGACCGTGGACATCACCACCGCGGTCAGGATCAGCAGCGCCGAATAGAGGCTGTTGAACTGGGTGACCAGGATGATCAGCATGATCACCAGCGCCGCGCCGAACGCCTTGCCCAAGAATGCTTGCGCCGCCTGGGCTTCCTCGTCCTCGCCGGCGAAGCGGATGGTCACCCTGGGGTCGATGCCGGCGGTCGGCAGCCACGCCCGCAGTTGCTGGACGATGCTGTCGGCCAAGACACCGGGCGCCACATCGGCCTTGATGGTGATCACCCGGGCACCGTCGATCCGGTTCAGGGTGCCCACGGCCGGTTTGGGCAGCCGTTCGACGAAATTGGCGATCGGGATCGAGCCATCGGCGGTTTCGATCCGCACATGGTTCAGCTGCTCCAAATGCCGCCATGCTTCCGGGTAGCGGATGATGATGTCGATCTCGTCGTCGGAATGGTCCGGGCGATAGGTGCCGATGGTCAGCCCGTTGGTGACCATCCGGACATTCTCGCCGACCATGGACAGATCAACGCCGAATTTGGCGGCCTGGGCCCGATCGACCTCGATTTCCCACTGAATGCCCGGCAGCGGCCGGGAATCCTCGATATCGACCAACCCGTCGATCTGGTCCACGAAGGCGCGGATCTTTGCCACCTCCGGCGCGATCAGGTCCGGGAAGGGGGAGCTGACCTCCAGCGCCACCGGCTTGCCCACCGGCGGGCCCGCCTCGGGAATGCGGGTTTCCACCGTGATCCCGGCCATGTCGGCGGTCATGCGGCGGACTTCCGCCAAGATGTCGGTGGCCGGCCGGCGCTGGCGCCAATCACTGAACTCCAGGCTGATCTGGCCGATGACATCCTCGGCGACGTCCTCGCCCGAGGTGCGGTCGATGAAGCCCGTGCGGGTGTACACCTGGTCGAATTCCCCCTCCAGGGTCAGGATCCGGTCCTCGACCTCCCGCACCAGGGCATCCTCCTCATCGACCGACAGGTTGCCGCGGGCGTGCACCAGCACCAGCGCCACCTCCGGCTCCACCTCCGGGAAGAACTCCACGCCCTTGCCGTGGGTCGCATAGGTCATCCAGACTCCGACCAGGCTGGCGAAGGCCAGACCGACGACCAGCCCGGGCCGGGCCAGGCAGGCGCCCAGCAGGCCGGCATAGCTGCGGGTGATCGGGCCGAACTGGTGCGGCTCGAACCGGTGCGGCTCCGCGCCGTCGGCCGCGGCGTGCACGGGTTGGCGCGGGCGCTTGCGGCCGAACAGGGTGCCCAGCACCGGCAGGAAGATCAGCGCCATGGCCAAGGAGGCGGTCAGGGTGGCGATCAGGGTGATGGGCAGGAACTTCATGAACTCGCCAACCACGCCCGGCCAGAACAAAAGCGGCATGAACGCCGCCAGGGTGGTGGCGGTGGACGCGATGATCGGCCAAGACATACGGGTGGCCGCCTGCCTGTACGCCTCCCGCCGGTCGGCGCCCTCGGCCAGGCGGCGGTCGGCGTACTCGGTAACCACGATGGCACCATCGACCAGCATGCCGACGGCCAGGATCAGGGCGAACAGCACGACGATGTTGACCGTCAGCCCCATCATGGCCAGCAACAAGATCCCGGTCAGGAACGAGCCCGGAATGGCGATGCCGACAAAGCCGGCCGACCGGACGCCCAGGGCACCGACAATCACGATCATCACCAGCAGGATGGCGCTGATCACATTGTTCTGCAGGTCGGCCAGCCGGTCACGGATTTCGATCGATTGGTCCTGGGCGAAGCCGACCTTGACCGTATCGGGCCAAAAGCGGCTTTCCTCGGCCACCGCCAGGCGGACTTGCTCGATGGTCTCGATGATCTTCTCGCCCGATCGCTTGGAAAACTCCAGCGAGATCGCCCGCTGGCCATCGACGCGGGCATAGCCTTCGGGGTCCTTGAAGGTGCTGCGGATGCGCGCCACGTCGGAAAACCGCACCACCGCGTCGCCATTGGTGGTCACCGGCATGGAGAAGATATCGTCCACGGTCTCGAACAGGCCCGGCACCTTGACCGGGAACCGGCCCTCGCCGGTGTCCAGGGCGCCGGCGGCCACCAGCCGGTTCGACCGGGAAAACAACGTGCCCAGATCGGCCGATTGCAGGCCATAGCTTTCGATCAGCAGCGGATCGATGACGATTTCGACCACCTCCTCCCGGTCGCCGGCGATGGTGGCGTCCAGCACCTGGGGCACGCCTTCGATCCGGTCGCGCAGGCTGCGCGCCAGGCGGACCAGGGTGGCTTCGGGGATGTCGCCCGACAGGGTGACCAGCAGGACCGGAAACAGGCCGACATTCACCTCATGCACGGTCGGCTCATCCGCTTCACCGGGCAGGTCGACCTGGGCCGTGTCCACCGCCTCGCGGACATCGATCAGGGCCTGCTCCGCGTCGAAGCCGGCCTCGAACTCCAGGATCACCGAGCCGCCGCCCTCATGGGCGATGCCGCGCATCTCCTTGATGCCCTCGACCGAACGCAGTTCCTCCTCCATGGGCCGGATCATCAGGCGTTCGGCGTCCTCGGGGCTGACACCGTCCAGGCTGGTCGAGACGTACAGGATGGGAATGTTGACGTCCGGGTTCGCCTCCTTGGGGATGGCGCCATAGGCGATCGCGCCCGCGACCAGCAGGCCCATCAGGACCAGAAGAACGGTACGGGACCGGTTCAGGGCCGCGGCGATCACCCATTGCATTGGCTGTTGCTCCCGCCCCGATCGGGCATCAGTTGGCCGCCACCTCGGCCACCGGCTCCACCTCGATGCCGGTTGTCACGAATTCCTGGCCGACCACGATCGCGTCGACCACCGCCGGCAGGCCGGTCACCCACAGCGCATCCTCGCCGCCGCCGGCGATCGCGACCGGCAGGAACCGGACCCGGTTGTCGCCATCGACCGCCTTGACGCCCAAGCCGCCGTCATCGTCCAGGCTCAACAGCGAGGGCGGGATTCGGTGCCCGCGCACCGCCGCGATCGGCAAGTGCAGTTCCGCCGTCGTGCCTTCGATGATCGAGCGGTCCGGGTTCGCGATCTCCAACTCCACCTCGAAGGTGCGGGTGGTGGCGTCGGCCACGGTGCCGACCCGGCTGATCACGCCGGACACGGTCCGGCCATCGACCAGTCGCACCTCTCCCACCGTGCCGGTTTCGATCTGGCCCAGATTCCGTTCCGAGACTTGGCCCACGACCTTGATCGGGTCGTGGTCGATCAGAAGGGCGACCGGATCGCCCCGGGACACGTAATCGCCCAATTCCACCATGCGGTCTTCGATGACCCCGCCGAACGGGGCCGCGATCACCAGCCGGGACAACTCCATCCGGGCGGCGGTGCGCCGCGCCCGGGCGCTTTCCAGGGCCGCTTCGGCGGCGGCCAGCTCGGTCCGGGCGCGGTGGCCCTGGGCGGTCAGGGATTGGGCGACCTCGAACTCCACCTGGCGCTGGCGGACCAGCGCGTCAGCCTCGGCCAGGGTCGCCCGGCGGTCCTCGCTGGCCAGGCGCAGCACCGGGTCCCCGGCCTGGACCACGGCGCCCTTGGCCGCCAGGATCTCGGCCACCGGCGCCTGGGTCTCCGCCCGCAGGGTCAGCCGCCGGGCGGCCTTGGTCTGGCCGGTCAGGATCAGGCGGTTGGTCATGCTGTCTTCGGTCAGGCGGCGAACCCGAACCATGGGCGGCGTCGCCGGGTCGGGCGCGCTCGCGGCCAGACCGGCGTTATCGGCGCCAGGGCCGGTATCGGCGGTGTTGCCGGACTGGTCGGACAGGATCCACCCAAACGCCAAAACGGCGATCGCCAGGGCGGTCAGCCAAGAACGCATGATCTCTCCCCATCGAGGCGGGCGCGGCCCACCAGGAGTGTATGTTTACCATAACGCGGCCGCGGACGGGACCACGCACACGTCCCCCTGTCTAGCAGGACCGCGTCCCGTTGAGTGATGAGCTAGGTCAGGCGGACGGGCTGTGCGCGGGATCACGGTACCGTGACCGCACCGCCGTTACCGGGCTACGCGGGCGGGTCACCCCTGGAAGAACAGGAAGGTCACGCCAAAGCTGATCACGCCGCCGATGCCGGCCAGGGCCAACAAGATCATAATGTTGACGCTGACGCTGGACTTCGAACCCTTTTCCATGATCGTGGTGGTCACCACGCGGTTCTTCTCCCGGTAGGTCTTGTCCACCTTCACCCGGCCGACCCGGCGGTCGGTCACCAGTTTTTCGGCGGCGCGGATCGCGGTTGCCATCTCACCGGTTTGGCCCCGCGGTGCCCAGCCGTTCCCGGACTGCACCAGCACCGTGTAGTGGATTTCCGACTTCGACATGGGCGGGTCACCGGCGGGCGGGAGGGACATGAAGCCAGGGGCCGATCCGCCGCCCCTTCAGCCTCTGGATCTACCAAATTCACCGAAGGTGGCCTAGACAAATTTCCCGAATTTCCAAAGTAATGGAATGTCACACCCCGCGTCAGCGGCGGCCCGATTCCTCCAGCGCCTTGACCCGGCTGAGGCCCGGCGCGATCTCGGATTTGATGAATTCGACCCGGCGCTGGGGGCTGCCGCTGTTGCTGGAAAAGCGTTTGCGCCACAACAGCATCTTGACCGTCAAACCGCACAGCACGCCGCCCACGGTGCTGTGGTGGCTTTGGATCAGGTCCCGCACGTCGCGGAAGGTATTGCCGTTGATGTCATCCCAGAACGTCTTCGACTTACGATCGAACACTTCAAAGCGGCCGGTCAAGGACGACGTGATATAGTTCAAGTCCTTATCAATTTTTTCGATTTGGGCTTTCAGCGATAGGTCCCGCTTGAACATAAAGTTGTCGGTAACTTCGTTCTGCCACTGTAAGTAATCATAAATGTCCGGGACCACCACGTCCAAGCATTGTTTGAAATAGGCGAGGGAGAGAAAAATATCACCATATTCTTCCAAAAAATTCGGAATTTCATAAAGTTCAACATTCAGTTTTTCTGAGAATTTTTTCAAATTGGAAATGGCTTCATCCCGGTTCGGTCGCCGGATCAGGGCAATGATGTCGTCGGTTCCCTCAAGCGCCTGGTCGGACCCATAGACAAATTTGATCAGCGGCCGGGTGAAATCCTTCATATATGCGGTGAGTTCTTCCTTCTTGTCGTTTGACAGGGTCAGGTACTCGGTCTCGTCCACCCTGATATCCAGCCTGCGCAGTTCAATGCGCAATGTGTAAACGTCAAAACTGGTCAGGTTCGACAGCCGATGCAATTTTCCGGTATCTCGGGACAGGGCGTCTTCATCAACCTGGAAGACCGAGGGCAACTTTTCGATGGGGATTTGCCCACTGCCAGCGTCGTCGTCCTGGAACAGTTCCAGCATGGTGTCCAGATGGACGTTCTTGACCAAGGCGCAGCGTTTGATCCCGGACACTTCGAGCGGAATCATCTTCAGCGGCAGCTTGTACAGCGAATCCCGCGCCAGCCGCTCTCCGGCGGTCTCGCCGGCGCCGTCCGCGGTCTTGGCCTCCGTGGCCCCATCCTGTCCTGCCGTTTCGGTATTCATGCCGTCATCATGTCACTGGGACGCGGGGTCGGGTGCTGGACTGACCGGTCCATGCACCCGGCCGGACCGGTGTCATAGGGTTTCGCGACGGGGAACGCAATGAAGCGCCGTGGCAGAGACGGTTAGGCGGACCCTGTTCGAAAGGTGTGGGGACGGGGCCGGTCAGGCCGCATCGGCCGCATTCAGCGCTTTGCGAGCCCGTTCCTCCATGACCTTCAGCCGGTTCAGGCCCGGATGCATTTCGGTGCGGATAAAGTCCAGGCGCCGCGCCGAGCCGCCCGGATTGATGTGGAACTGGGATTTCCACGCTTCCAGCTTCACGCCCATGCCGCACAGCACGCCGCCGAAACAGGTGTGCTGCTTGCGCACCAGCTTGCTCAGCTCCCGAAATCCGGTTGGGCTGACGTCGTCCCAAAAACTGTCCGCCAACCGGTCGAATACAGAAAACCGACCTTCCAAGGAACGGACCAGGAAAGTTAATATCTTATCACACTCAAGAAGCGTTTTCTTAATGTTTTCATTGTTTTTGACCTGGAAGTTATCATCCAGCTCACTCTGCCAATCCAGGAAGGCTTCGACTTCATACCGGATTTGTTCCAGGCAGACGAGGAAATAGGCCAGGGACAGGGCGAAGTCGCCGT
>CAYNRD010000075.1:0-4064 GCA_964399515.1 uncultured Mycobacteriaceae bacterium
GCCGCGGGCCATGATCACCGCGACCTGGACTTCGCCAACAAGTACGGGGTGCCGGTGTTGCCGGTGATGTGGCCGGTCGGCGCCAAGCGCCTGGACGATGCGGCGTTCGGGGCCTTGCCGGCAGAGGTGCGCGGCCGGTTCGACGACAACCCGCTGCAGGTGGTCGATGGCGAGACCCTGTTCCGGGTCACCCGCACCGCCTATGTGGACAAGGACGCGCCCAGCTACACCTACGATCTGGGGTCGTTGCGCGGCGTGACCGAGACGGGGGTCGAGGCCGCCAAGGACACCGTGGTCGATGCCTTGGGTGCGCTGGGGCAGAAACAGGTGACCTACCGCCTGCGGGACTGGAACGTGTCCCGCCAACGGTATTGGGGCTGCCCGATTCCGATCATCCATTGCCCGAAATGCGGGGTGGTGCCGGTGCCGGACGACCAGCTGCCGGTGACCTTGCCCGAAGACGTGGAAATGGACGGCGCGGGCAACCCGCTGGTCCGCCATCCGACCTGGAAATACACCACCTGCCCGGAATGCGGCGGGCCGGCGGAGCGGGAAACCGACACCTTCGACACCTTCTTCGAAAGCAGTTGGTACTTCCTGCGCTACTGTTCGGCCGATCGGGCTGACGTGGCCTTCGATGACCGGGCCCGGTACTGGATGCCGGTGGACCAATATATCGGTGGCATCGAGCACGCGGTGCTGCACTTGCTGTATTCGCGGTTTTTCACCCGGGCCTTGAACCGCTGCGGCCACTCCGTCCCCGATGAGCCGTTCGCCGCCCTGATGACCCAAGGCATGGTGGTCCATGAGACCTACCAGACCGAAACCGGGGATTGGGTCTACCCCGAAGAGGTCGAGGGGCGGGACACCGGTCCGGTCCGTGTCACGGACAATGCCCCGGTCACCAAGGGCCGGTTGGAAAAAATGTCCAAGTCGAAAAAGAATGTCGTCGGCTTGGAACAGGTCATCGAAAACTACGGCGCCGACACGGTGCGGCTGCTGCTGCTGTCGGACAGCCCGCCCGAACGGGACCTGGAATGGACCGATGCCGGCATCGAGGGCGCCTGGCGCTACGCCAACCGCGTCTGGCGCCTGGTCGCGGACGGCATCGATGGCGGCCTGCCCACACCCGGTGCGGACGCGCCGCCCGCGTTCGATACCGCGGCGCTGGAGCTTCGGCGCCGGGTCCACAAGACCATCCGCGCCGTGGATGAGCAATTCGACAGCTTCCGCCTGAACAGCGCCGTGGCCCGGATCCGGGAGCTGACCAACGCCGTCGGGGAATTCCAGCCGGCCTCGGACGCGGACCGCTGGATCCTTAGGGAGGCGTTGGAGGCGATCGTGCTGATCCTGGCGCCGGTGATGCCCCATTTGTCCGAGGAGCTGTGGTCCCGGCTGGGCCATGGGGTGCCGGTGATCGAGAGCCCCTGGCCGGCGGTGGACCCCGCACTGTTGGTCGATGACATGGTCGAGATCGCCGTGCAGGTGGCGGGCAAGAAGCGCGCGGTAATCCAATTGCCGGTCAATGCCGACCAGGGCGCGGCCGAACAGGCGGCCATGGCCGATGCCGGCGTGCTGCGCGCGATCGGGGACAAGACCGTGCGCCGGGTGATCGTGGTGCCCAACCGCATCGTCAACATCGTGGTGGGATAGGTGCGCCGGCGCCTGGTCTTGACGGGTCCGTTCGGGCTGCTGGTCGGGGCCTGCGGGTTCCGGCCGCTCTACTCCGCCCGGGGCGGCGCCGACGCGGCCGAACTGGCGTCGATCCGGGTGGGCGCGATCGCCAACCGGGAGGGGCAGTTGCTGCGCCGGTTCCTGATCCAGCGCCTGCATGCCAATGGGGCGGCGGCCACGCCGGTGTTCCAACTGGTCACCACCCTGACCGAACAGCAATTCGACATCGCGCTGGAAGGCGATAACACCGCCACCCGGACCAATCTGATCCTGACCGTGCGGTTCCGGCTGGTGCGCCTGGCCGATGGCGTGCCGCTGTTGGATCAGACCCTGAACACCACCACCAGCTTCAACATCCTGCTGGATGATTTCGCCACCCTGTCGGCGGAACGGGACGCGCGGGAGCGCAGCCTGGAGCAACTGGCCGAAGAGATCCGCTTGCGCCTGGGTCTGTTCTTCAATGGGGGGGCGGGGGTGTGAAGGTCGGCGCCCGGCAGGCGGACGGGTTTTGCAAGGCCCCGCCCAAGGCGTGCGGCGTGCTGGTGATCTATGGACCCGACCAGGGCCAGGTGAAGGACCGTGCCCGGGCCGCCTGCGTATCGGTGCTGGATCCGCCCGACGATCCGTTCCGGGTCGCGGACCTGACCATGGCCGACCTGGCCGAAACGCCGAGCCGCCTGATGGATGAGGCCGCGACCCTGGACCTGATGGGCGGCCGGCGCCTGGTGCGGCTGCGCGGCGCCACCGATGCCTGCGCCGCCGGGGTTAAGGCGGTGGTCGAGGCGGATCTGGCAGCGGACTGCCTGGTGGTGGTCGAGGCCGGCGAGCTGGGGCCCGCCTCCAAGCTGCGCAAGCTGGCCGAACAAGCACCGAACGCCGCCGCCGTGCCCTGCTACCTGCCCGATGCCGGGGGCATCGCCCGCTTCATCGCGGACAGCTTGGCGGCGGCCGGGCTGGGCGTGGACCGGGATGCCGAGCAGGCGCTGGTTGACAACCTGATCGGCGACCGGGACATCGCCCGGCGGGAGCTGGAAAAGCTGGCGCTGTACATGGGCGGCGGCTCGGAAACCCGGGTGGGTCTGGCCGATGTGGAGGCGGTGATCGGCGATATGCGCGACCGCACCTTGGATGATGCCGTGTTCGCGGCCTGTGACGGCGACATGGCGACCGCCAACCGGGTGTGTGAGCGGCTGATCGCCGAGGGCACGTCGGAAGTGGCGATCCTGCGGGCGGCGCAACGGCACCTGATGCGCTTGATGGAGGCGGCCTCGGCCGTGGCGGCCGGGCAAAGCCCCGACCAGGCCATGGCCAAGCTGCGTCCGCCGGTGTTTTTCAAGCTGCAGGACCGGTTCCGGCGCCAGATGGACCGCTGGCGCCGCCAAAGCCTGCTGAACGCGCTGGAGCGGCTGGCCGAAGCCGAGGCCCAGTGCAAACGCACCGGCATGCCCGCCGCCACGCTCACCTCCCGGGTGTTGTTCCAAATCGCGTCCTTAGCGCGGCGATAGGCGGATCTTGTCGCTCTTTCTTGAAGTGTATCAGAATGGCCAAACGCTCTTTTTCGGCGAACGGAACATTTCCAAATTGAATTATTGAAGTTTCGATTAAAACAACAATCCGAAAACTTCGGTTCTCGATAAGTTGAAAATGGGTAAGTAATCAGCATACGTTCTGTAAATTTGCGAAGCAGTGAAGTGGTTGATGAAATCTTTGATTATATTAGAAAATTTCTCATCCGAATTTATTTTACATTCATTTCAGGTATTCTGTTGTGATCTAGTGATCGATATACCCTCTTCCAAAGATCGAAGTCGTCATGTCTCATGTTTGGTCCGGCCAACGCATCGGCGCAGGCCTGAGCCGTTGCGTGATACATCGCGTAATACAGAGTACTTACTGCACGGCGCAGTTTTATTCTGTTTGGGTGACGGGGGTCTTTTTCGGTGAGGGTGACCGCCGTTTTAACCAAGTCGAGAGGATTCAGTACCATTCGAATTCAAATCGGAGAGTGAAATATACGAAATTAAGGGAAACCTATATTCACCAATTGGCGCGAGCGTTTGGATCAGTGCCCGGGGAACACCAAGTGCTAGGTCTCTGATTATTGAGACTTTGGCATCATCATACAATACTCTTATGGACAGAAATTCAAAGCCGTCCCCGTCGTCATCGAGATCGATCGAAACGTCACGGATCTCGGCATCACGCAGGATGTCATGCAGTCTATTTTCAATGTGTTGACGAACGCCTTGCGGTACCTCCGACATCGAACCCTCCAAAAAAACGTTGCGAATCAACATACACAATCGACGACTCGGGTAGACTCCCCAATCAGACTGACTTCGGCTGAATGGCGTTCGAAAAAAAAACGGGCGCCGGTTAGGGCGCCCGCT
>CAYNRD010000075.1:4074-8526 GCA_964399515.1 uncultured Mycobacteriaceae bacterium
TTATACTCCCAATTTATTTTTTTTTGGGTTTATGGTTTTTTAAAAAAATAGGGGGGGGGGTTGGGGGCGCCCGCTTGGGGTGGGGTGTCGCCGTTCGGCTTAGGATGCCTTTTTCCATTCGCGGGGGGCGAAGGCGGCGTCGACCGGGGTGTGGGCCAGGTGGTTCATGTAGTTCGACAGGGTCTTGTGGCCGGCGAACAGCACGATTTCCGCGATGTGGCGGGCGGTGTATCCGGCATCGATCAGCGTTTGCTGGCCGGCCTCGTCCACCCAGCCGCGCTGGTCGGTCAACACCGTGCAGAACTGGCGCAGCGCTTCCAGCTTGGCGTCGGCGATGGGGCGGCCTTCCCGCACGGCCGCCGTCACATCCTCGGGCACCTTCTGCATGTCGGCCAAGGTCGAGTGGGCCGCCATGCAGTAATCGCAATCGTTGACCCGGCTGATCGCAAGCCAGATCACTTGTCGCTCAGTGGGGGAGAAATCCGTCTCCGTGTTCAGGATCTCGGCCAACTGGTTGTAAGCCTTCAGCAGCGCCGGCGCCTCGACCATGGTGGCATAAAGATTGGGCACGAAGCCCAGGGCCGATTTCGCCCCTTCCAGCATCGGCTTGCCGGCCTCGGGCGCGGTCTCGATGGTGTGCTGCTTCAAGATCGCCATGGGCTCTCTCCTCATCCATGGGGGTGGGTTTCACGCCCCCGGCATGTGGGCCCCGGCCCCGGTCCGATCAATGACCGGGCGCGCCACGCAGCCGGTTCAGGATCAGATCCAACTGGTCCAGGGTCTGGAAGGCGACCGTCACCCGTCCGGATTGGCCCTTGGCCCCGGCCTCGATCGCGATCTTCAGGCCCAGCCGGTCCGACAGGTCCTGTTCCAGCTGCCTGGTGTCCGGGTCCTTGTCGGCGCGGGCGCCAGCACGGCGGGGGGTGGCCGTGGGCGGGCGGCCCACCGCCCGCTTGGCCAGGGCTTCCGTGGCCCGGACCGACAGGCCGCCCGCGATGACCTGATCGGCCGCCGCCACCGGATCCGGGCAGGACAAAACCGCCCGCGCATGGCCAGCGCTCAGGCGCCCAGCCGACAAATGGTCCTGGACTTTCGCCGGCAGTTCCAACAGCCGCAGGGTATTGGCGATGTGGCTGCGGCTTTTGCCGATGCGCTTGGCCAGATCCTCCTGCCGATGGCCGAATTCGTCCAACAACCGGCGGTAGCCACGCGCCTCCTCGACCGGGTTCAGATCGGCGCGTTGGACGTTCTCGATGATTGCGGCGTGCAGGGCGTCCTGGTCGGACAGGGACCGGACCACCACCGGCAGATCGTGCAGTTGCGCCCGCTGGGCCGCGCGCCAGCGCCGCTCGCCGGCGATGATCTGATAGCCGTTGCCGTCCGGGTCTTCCCGGACCAACAACGCTTGCAGGACACCGTTTTCCCGGATCGATTGGGCCAAAGCGTCCAGCTCGCCCTCATCGAAGTCCCGCCGGGGCTGGAACGGGCTGGGCCGCAGATTGGCCACCGGCACCGTGCGCACGGCCGCGGCCAGGGCACCGCCGCCCGCCTCCTCCCCGGTTCCGGTCTCACCAAACAGGGCATCCAAGCCCCGGCCCAGGGGCGCCCGGCCCACGGTCATCGTCGCACTCATGCCGCCACCCGCTTTTCACGGCGCAGCACCTCGCCGGCCAGATGGATATACGCCCGGGAGCCGGCGCACTGGGTATCATAGACCATCACCGGCTTGCCGTGGCTGGGCGCCTCGGATACCCGGACATTGCGGGGGATGACCGTGTCATAGACTCGGCCGCCGAAGTGCCGGCGCACATCCTGGGCGACCACGTCCGACAGACGGTTGCGCCGGTCATACATGGTCAACACCAGGCCCTGGATATCCAAGCCCGGGTTGAACGCGGCCCGCACCCGGTCGATGGTCGCCATCAATTGGCTAAGCCCTTCCAGGGCGTAGAACTCGCATTGCAAGGGCACCAGCACCGCATCGGCGGCGACCAGGGCGTTCAGGGTCAACAGGCCCAGGGCCGGCGGGCAGTCGATCAGCACGTAATCATAGCCCATCCCGGCGGCGCGCAGGGCGTGGCGCAGGCGGAATTCCCGCTTGGCGGCCGAAACCAACTCGATCTCCGCCCCGGACAAGTCCTGGGAGGCGGGAATGACGTCCAACCCGGGCACCGCCGACCGTTGCGCGGCCTGGCCAAGGGTCGCCTCCGCGAACAGCACCTGATAGCTGCCGACCGCGCGCTGCTTGCGGGCCAGGCCAAGGCCGGTGGAGGCGTTGCCCTGCGGGTCCAGGTCAATGATCAGGACAGATCGGTTGCACGCCGCCAGCGCGGTGCCCAGATTGATCGCCGTGGTGGTTTTTCCGACCCCGCCCTTCTGGTTGGCAATCGCCAACACCCGTGGTGCCAGACTCCCGGACGCGTCCGGGTTCACGCCAACAGACTCCATTGCCCTCGGCCCCTTTCATCGGCGTCTTACACACAGGATCTGTCCCCTTGGGTCGGACAGGCTGGGACGCCTCTCCACCACCGTATACCGGGATATTGTGGTTTCGGTCAATTCGTCATCCACATTTTGCCCTTTCAAAAACACGCCCAGGGTCGCTTGTCCGGCAAAACGGTCCATCCAACCCAACAGTTTTGGCAAGGGTGCCACGGCACGCGCGGTGACGGCGCGGGCGGTCATGGCCGGGACAGCGTCAAACCGCGCGGCGTGCAAGGTGACCGGCGCGCGGGTTTCACGTGAAACATCGCGCAAGAAGGCGATCTTCTTGGCATCGCTGTCGATCAGGTGGACAGGCCCCAAACCCATCATCGCCAGGACCAGGCCCGGAAACCCAGCACCGCTGCCCAAATCGACCACCGGGTCGACGCCGGGCGGGATCAAAGGGGCCAGCTGGGCGGAATCCTGGAAATGCCGCCGCCACAGATCCGGCACGGTGGCCGGGCCGATCAGATTGATCCGGGCCTGCCACTTCTCCAGCAGGGCCGCATAGGCGCGAAACCGATCCAGAGTGGCGTCATCCAGGCCGAATTCGGCCGCGAACGCCTCCGGCCCGTAGCCGCCGGCCGCCATAGCGGTCAGGCCGCCTCCCGCCTGACATGGCGCAGCAGGGCAACCACCGCCGCCGGTGTGATGCCGGAAATGCGCGCCGCCTGGCCGATGGTGCGCGGCCGGGCCACGGACAGTTTGGCGCGGATCTCATTGGACAGGCTGCCGATCGCGGCATAGTCCAAATCATCGGGCAGGCTCAGCCCCTCATCCTTGCGAAACGCCTCGACATCCGCCTGCTGGCGATCCAGATAGCCGGAGTAATGGGCATCGATCTGGATCTGTTCGGAGACATCCGGCGCCAGGCGGGCCAGCTGGGGCCAGATCCGGGCCAGATCCGCCCAGTCAATGGTCGGATAGCGCAGCAGGTCGGGCACTGTCCGGCGTTGGCCATCCTGGTTGACCTGGAAGCCGAAACCTGCGGCCTCGGTCGGGGTCAGGGACAGGCTTTCGGCCAGGACCCGGCCATCGGCCAGGCGCCGGGCACGGGCGCGGAACACCGCCGCCCGGTCGGCGCCGACCAGCCCGGCGGCGATGCCCGCCTCGGTCAGCCGCAAATCGGCGTTGTCCGACCGCAGCAGCAGACGGTATTCCGCCCGGGACGTGAACATCCGGTACGGCTCATCGGCGCCACGGGTGATCAGATCATCGATCATCACGCCGATATAGGCGTGCGCCCGGTCCAGGATCAGCGGCGCGGAGCCTCCGGCCAGGGCGGCGGCATTGGCCCCGGCGATCAGGCCTTGGGCGGCGGCCTCCTCATAGCCGGTGGTACCGTTGATCTGCCCGGCCAGGAACAGGCCCGGCAGGCGGCGGGTTTCCAGGCTGGCGCGCAGCTCCCGGGGATCGACGAAATCATATTCGATCGCATAGCCGGGCCGCTTGATCTCCGCCCGGCCCAGCCCGGGAATGGTCTTCAGCAGTGCCGACTGGACATCCCGCGGCAGGGAGGTGGAAATGCCGTTGGGATAGACGGTCGGATCGTCCAACCCCTCCGGCTCCAGGAAGATCTGGTGCCGGGGCCTGTCGGCGAAGCGCACGACCTTGTCCTCGATGGACGGGCAATAGCGCGGTCCGGTCGAGCCGATCTGGCCGGAATAGAGTGGCGAGCGGTCCAGATTGGCCCGGATCAGCCCATGCCCCGCCTCAGTGGTGGCGGTGATCGCGCAGGCGATTTGGGGCGTGGCGATGCGGTCGGTCAGGGTCGAGAACGGCACGGGCGGGTCGTCGCCGTCTTGCCGGTCGAGCCCGTCCCAGTCGATGGTACGGCCGTCCAGGCGCGGCGGGGTGCCGGTCTTCAACCGGCCCATGGCAAAGCCGGCCCGGGACAGGGTTTCGGCCAGCGCCACCGCCGGCGCCTACCCCCCCCGACCGGCAGCCCACCCCACCAGCCCCACATGG
>CAYNRD010000076.1:0-6448 GCA_964399515.1 uncultured Mycobacteriaceae bacterium
TCAGGCTCCTCAGAGCCATACCTCAGGATGGACCACTTCAGTGGGGGAGGCTCACTCGCCCCGGACCCTTCGACGGACTTGACGACATAACCGGAGATGTCCGTTCCGGCCGGGCCGGCGATTTCAACGCCTTCCAGGGCGTCGGATCCATCGTTGTCGTAATGAATTTCGTTGATGAAGATCGTAGTCATTCTATCCCCAACAGGCATCGAAGCGCGCGGGCCGGCGCGGTCGCGCTTTTGTGATTTCTTGTGATGCCTACCCCGAAACGGCGTTGACCGGGGTCAGGGAACGCAAGTTTTATTTTGAATTTTTGGGGTATTATTTATTACGTCTTAGATTTTGACTTTTTATAGTTTTTGTAATTTCGATTTGTTTCCTGTCCGGAGCCATTTTTATTCCAAGGTCAATCCCTTAGCATCATTGCGGTTTTTCAGCCGCTTGCCCCGTGATAAGACCTGCGCGCCGGTCTGACACCGTTGCGCGCCACGGCATCGGCGCGGGTGCGCCGGTGCGCCGCGGCGGGCAAACCCCTTCATAGTCGAAGGATTTTCCGAAAGCGCGCCAAATCAAACGACCCACCAGCAACTGAAACAGACTGTCATGACCCGACTCCTGCTCCTGACCGCCGTCTTGGCCTTGCCTCTGATGGCGTCCCTGGCCAGCCTGGGCCCGGCCCAGGCCCACGAATACAAGACCGACACCGTCACCATCGATCACCCGTGGTCCCGGGGCACGCCGCCGGGCGCGCAGGCGGCCGCCGTTTACATGACCCTGTCGGCCCCGGTCGGCGCCGACCGGCTGCTGTCCGCCGCCACCCCGGCCGCCGAGCGGGTGGAACTGCACACCCATCAGGTCCAGGACGGCGTCGTGCGCATGCGCCCGGTGACCGCGATCGAAGTGTCCGAGGGCGAGAACACCGTGCTGGAGCCGGGCGGCCTGCATGTGATGCTGCTGGGCCTGACCGAACCGCTGGTCGAGGGCGAGGCGTTCCCGATGACCCTCACCTTCGAGCGGGGCGGCGATGTTGAGGTCTCGGTGGCCGTGGAAGCAATCGGCGCCACCGCCCCCCATGGCCACCATGGCGGCCACGGCGATCACGGCGATGGCCATGGCGACGGCCATTCCCATTGACTGATGACCGCAAACGGCCCCTGACCGGGCGGTGAGCGGCGATCGGCCCGGCGGCCTTGATCTGTCCCTGGTGGTCCCGGTCCTGAACGAGGAGGCGGCCATACCCGCCTTCCTCGACCGGGCCATGCCGGTGCTGGACGGGTTGGGAGTCGCGTTCGAGATCTTGTTCGTCGATGACGGCAGCACGGACGGCACCGCGGCCCTGCTGCGGGACCGGCATCGGGCCGATGGCCGCATCCGCCTGGTTGGCCTGTCGCGCAATTTCGGCAAGGAGGCGGCGTTGACCGCCGGCCTGGACCACGCGGTCGGCGCCGCGATCGTGCCGATCGATGTCGATCTGCAGGACCCGCCCGACATGGTCGGCGACATGTTGGCGGCGTGGCAGCAGGGTGCCGACGTGGTCTATGCCACCCGGCGCAGCCGCACCGGCGCCGGCCCGGTGAAGACCTGGGCCGCCCGCGCCTTTTACCGGCTGTACAACTGGGTGTCCGACGAGGTGGCGATCCCGCCCGACACCGGTGATTTCCGGCTGATGGACCGCAAGGTCGTGGACGTGATCCGAGCGATGCCGGAACGCAACCGGTTCATGAAGGGGCTGTTCGCCTGGCCTGGTTTTCGGCAACGCCAGGTCTTCTATGACCGGCCGGGCCGGTCCCAAGGCACCAGCAAATGGCCGCTTCGGAAACTGCTCCGCCTGGCGGTGGATGGGCTGGTGTCGTTCAGTGACTTCCCGCTGAAACTGGCGACCTATCTGGGCTTGGCGGTGGCGGTGCTGGCGATCCTGTATGCGGGGTTTCTGGTGGTGCGCACGCTGTTCTATGGCATCGACGTGCCGGGCTATGCCTCGGTGATGGTGGTGATCCTGTTCCTGGGCGCGGTCCAACTGCTGACCCTGGGCGTGATCGGCGAATACCTGTCCCGCATCTATCGGGAGACCAAGCGACGGCCGCTTTACGTGGTGCGCGACCGGCTGGGCGTCGATCCGCCCATACCCCGGCCCTCCGATGGGCCGGGCTGATCAGCCATTGGCCGCCGCCGGCAGCGGCGCGGCCAATGGCTGGCCCAGCCCGCCCACCGGCGGGGCCGGCGGCGGCGGTTCGGTGCCTGTCAGATGCAGGGCGCGCAACTCCAGGTCGGCGAACAGGGCCGGCGGCGCCGTCTCCTCGGGCAGGGCGCCGATGCCCAGGCGCACCAAAAGATCCCCCAGCCAGGCGTGGGAGGTGATCACCGCATAGGGGACCGCCAGCATCAGCCCGGCGATCACCGGGATCGCCAGCAACAGGCCGCCGGGCAACAGCAGCCCGAAGACGGCCAGCAACCCAAGCCCGACCAAGCTCTGGGCCCAGAACCCTTGGCAGGCCTGCCAGACCGAGACCGCGCCGCCATCCCGGTTCTGTGCCCCCCAGCGCACCTTCCGGCCCAGGAACAGGCCGATGATGAAGATGGACTGGGTGCAGGCCACGATCGGCGCCATGATCATCGACACCAGCATTTCGGTGTAGGAGCTGAGCAGCACCCGGCCGATGCCCTTGTACTTCCGCCGCTCGGCCCGGCGCAGGCAGATATCGATGAAGCCGGTGATCTTGGGTGAGAACACCATGGTCATCATCACCGCGAACAGGCCCCATTTGGCCCATTCGGGGATCTCCTGCCACAACCGCACCTCGCTCGGCGTCCAGGTCAGCGCGTTGATGATGCCGACCGCCATGAACACGAACCACAACAGCGCGGACAGATACATCATAATCGCCAGACCCAACTGGATGCGCCCCAACATCTTCAGGCCCGGCATGCCCAAAAGGCCGAAATACTGCATGTTGCCCTGGCACCAGCGCATGTCCCGCTTGATGAAGTCGGGCAGGGTCGGCGGATTTTCCTCATAGCTGCCGTCCTCGATCGGCAACACCCGGACCCCGAAACCGGCCCGGCGCATCAACACCGCCTCGACCTGGTCATGGGACAGGATCCGCCCGCCCAGGGGCGGGCTGCCCGGCAGCACCGGCAGTTCGCAATGCTCCCGGAACGGCTTGATGCGCACGATGGCGTTGTGCCCCCAATAGGGGCCGTGGTCACCCTGCCACCAGGCCGCACCTATGGTGAACGGCCGCAGGCCCTGGCGCATGCCGAACTGGAAGATCCGGGCGAAGGCGTTGGCGGTGGGCAGGCCCACCACCAGGGTCTGCAGGATGCCCAAGCGCGGGTTGGCGTCCATGATCCGCACCATGCGCAGGATCGCCTCCCCGGACATCACGCTGTCGGCGTCCAGCACGATCATATGCTCGAACTCATCGCCCCGGCGCTCCAGGAACTCGGCGACGTTGCCGACCTTCTGGTTGGTGTTCTCGACCCGGCGCCGGTAGTGCAGCGCAATGCCGCCGGGCAGATGGTCCTGCCAGTCGGCCAGGTGCCGCTCCTCCGCCGCGGCGATCGCGGGGTCCTGGGTATCGCTCAGCAGGTGCAGCTCGAAATGCCGCGCTGCGCCCGTGCAGGCCAGGGATTTGGCGATCGCCGCCAGATGGCGGAACACCCGGTCCGGATCTTCGTTATAGGCCGGCATGATGATGGCGGTCCGGGTGGTGATCGGGGCGGTGAAATCCACCCGCCTCAGGATCGGCACCACCAAATCCAGCCAGTCCCGCCGCGTGTTGACCAAGACCAGCCCGATCACCGCGTTCCAGAATCCGGTCACCGTGTAGGGGGTGGTCAGCGCGAAAACCACCCACACCGCGATCTCCATGGGCGCGAACCCGTCCGCCCCCAGGATCGCCCCCATCCAGGCGATCACCGCCGCCATGGTGGCCAGCACCAAGGCCCCATACAGGGTCCGGCGCGCGGTCATTCCGGACCCGGGCCGACGGCGCTGGGCAAGGGGGGGCGCACCGGCATTTTCGGCGCCTTCGGGGCCGGACAGGAAGCTGTTCACGGGTGGATATCCTCGAAGAAAAAACCGGGGCCGCCGCCGGGGCCGGGGCGTGCCCGATGCTGACCGCGGGCCTCAGACCGGGCGCCGCGATCGGTTCACTAAGCCTACAAATGGTTAACGCAGTGCAAAAGGCCAGTCATGCCCCTTTGACCGATGCGGGTATGGCGGTCGGGTATGGCCACCATCGGGGCAAACTGTGGCAGGACGCGGCGAAGCCATGGTGGTTTCGCGGTCGCACCGAAACCCGGCCGGGCGTGCCTCAGGGCACAAACGCCGCCGCCAAGCCTTGCAGCAGGTCCAGCCGGGTGCGGTCGATGCCGATCGGCGTCACCGACACCGCCCCGCGCTTGAGGGCGGCGATATCGCTGTCCTCGGCCTGGGCGACCGGCATGCGGGCGAAGGACATCCAGTAATACGCCCCCTCGCGCAGGTCCTCGCGTTGCTCCACGGTGACCTTCAGCCGGCGTTCGGTGCCCTGGCGGGTGATTTCCACCGGCGCCTCCGCACCATCGATGGTGGCGGGAATGTTGACGTTCAGCACCGCCTGCTGGGCGAAGGGCACCAGCCGCGGCAGCAAGCCCGCCAGCACCGCCGCCGACGGGCCGAAGGACACCGCCCGCCGGGGGCCGTGATAGGCCTGGGAAAAGGCAAGCCCGGGAATGCCCAGTTGGTGGGCGGTCATCGCCGCCGCGACCGTGCCGGAATAGGTCAACTCATCGGCCAAATTGGCGCCGGCGTTGATGCCGGACAGCACCAGGTCCGGCCGGCCGCCGCATAGATGCTCCAAGGCCAGGATCACGCAGTCGGCAGGCGAGCCCGACACCGCGTGCCGGTCCGCCCCCAAGGTCTTGACCCGCAGCGGCTGATGCAGGGACACCACGGCCGAAGCGCCGCTGTGGTCCCGGTCCGGGGCCACGACCACCACCCGATCGGCCAGGCCGCGCGCGGCCTGCTCCAGCACGGCGATGCCGGGGGCATCGATGCCGTCATCATTGGTGATGACCACCGTGCCCAGGCGCTGGCCGGTCATGGCCCGGATCCCCCCGGGCGGGCGATGCTATCGGACATGCAGCGCCTTCAATTGCCAGACGGACCGGAACTGCAACGGCTCCAGATCGACATTGGGCAGATCGCCGAACGGGTACAACAGCCACAGCGGGCCCGTGTCCCGGCGGGACAGCGGCCGGCCATCGGCGCTGTAGGCGAAGAACGCGTCATGCTGCTGGAAGTCCAGGAACGGCACCTCGGCGTGATAGTCGTTCAGGGCGGTCGCCACCACATGGGTGCCCGTGGCGCCGACCCGCTCCAGCAGGTCCAGCCCGCGCACCCCTTCGAAGGTGACCATGCCGTCGGTCCAGGGGGTTTCCATGGTGGTGCTGAACAGCGGCATCGCCTCAAGCATGGCCCGGTCGAACCGGGCGACCGAGCGGCCGTCGTCACCCGTGCCGTTGCCGACCGCGATGGCGCCGGAGATGGTCAGGATGACCCGGCCGTCGGGCTCGGGCAGCGGGTCCGTGGCCGAAGCCTTCCCCAAGGGCGGGGCCACCAGGATCGGCCACGCCACCACCACCGCCAGGGCGATCAGCCGGCCCGCCATCCGGCCGCGCGCGGGGGGTGATCCTATCCGGGGCATCGGGCCTATCCTTCCCAATCATAGCCGAGCACGCGCACGAATTCGGCGCGCAGATCATCCTTCATCACCGGCTTTTTCAAGTAGCCATCGGCCATCAGGTCGAAGGCCGAGCCCACCGTCTTCTCCTCCGGGTCGGAGGAGAGGAACACCACCGGCACCCAATTGTCCTGCATTTCCGGCGACGAACGCAGATTCTTGACGAAGGCGATACCGCCCATCGGCTTCATATGGACATCGCACAGGATCAGATCCGGGGCCAGGCGGCGGGCCAGCCCCAACGCCTCCACGCCATCGGAGGCCTGGGCGATGCGCCGGATGCCCATGCCCTGGGCCATGGCGTGCACGGCATCGCGGTAGACCGGATCGTCCTCGATGATCAGCAGTTTGGGGGCGGCGGAACCAGACATGATCGGCGGCTTTTGTATTTTTCTTTCGTGAACGCGGGGGCGCGCGACCGCTTCGCCCGGCCAAGGGCGAACGACACTACCTATAGGAACATTTCAAGGGGCAAGAAAGAACCGAGGCACCCGGGCGGGGATCGCTTTTTCCGCGGTCGCGGTCAATTCACCGTGTCCAGGGCGCTGGCGTGGCGGGCCGTGGCCAGAATCGCGGTTTTCAGGTCGCTGTACTCCGCCTCCAGATCCCAGATCCGGTCCTCGGCGTCGGCGATGCGGTCGTCCTTCAGGGCGGTGTCCACATCGGTGAACACCTGGGCCAGGCGATAGCCGCCCACGGCGTTGCAGGCCCCTTTCGCGGTG
>CAYNRD010000076.1:6458-8379 GCA_964399515.1 uncultured Mycobacteriaceae bacterium
CCGCCCCCTTTTCCCTTACCCGGTCCTCGGCGCCGGCTTGGCGGGCGTCCTCCTGGGCGGGGCCCAATCGGGGTACACCCTGGCCAGGCGATAGCCGCCCACGGCGTTGCAGGCCCCTTTCGCGGTGTGGGCCACCGCCGTCGCGGTCTCGACATCCCCCGTGTTCATGGCGCCGTGCAGGTCTTCGATATGGCCCCGGGCCGAGGCCAGGAACTTGTCCAAGAACGCGATGGTCGCCGCGTCCATGGTCCCGAACGCGTCCAGGACCCGGTCCACATCGAAGACACCCGGATCGACGGGGGTCGGCGCCGGCGCCGGGGGGGGCGTCGGCTTGGCGGGCTCGGGCGTCGGCGCCGCCGAGGGCGCGCGCAACGTCACCGCCACCGGCAGCCATTTGCGCACCGCCGCGTCCAGCAAGGCGACATCAATCGGCTTGGCCAAGTAATCATCCATGCCGGCTTCCAGGCACTTGCGCACCGTACCGGCGACCGCATCGGCGGTGAGGGCCACGATCGGCACCCGCCGTTGTCCGTCATCGCCGCCCTCCTGCCCCCGGACGGCGCGGGCGAAGGCATAACCGTCCATGACTGGCATGTGGCAATCGGTGATCACCATGCCGTGGCGGTCGGGGCGCAGCGCTTCCAGGGCCAGTTTGCCGTTCTCAACCAATTCGGCGGCGTAGCCCAACCGGGTCAGCACCTTGGAGATGACCAGCCGGTTGGTCTCGTTGTCCTCGGCGACCAGGATCAGGGCACCCTTGGCGGCCGCCGTTTCCGGTGCCGGCGGCCGGAACCGGTTACGCAAGGGGGCGGACGGCACGCCGACCGCCTCCGCGTCGATCCGGCCGGCGGCCGCCCCGACCATCGTGATCAGCGCCCGGCGCCGGATCGGCACGGTGACACGCCCATACAGGGCCTCCGGCGCGATCGGAGTCGCCCGGGCTGAGGAGGTCACCGGCACCAGCCCGATCAGCTTGGCGTCCACACTGGCCAGATCGACCAGCCGGCCGAACTCGACGCTACCATCGGCGGCCATCCAGTCCAGATCCACCAGCACCACGTCGATTGGGCCGTGATCGGCCAAATGGGCCAAGGCCTCTGGCACCTTGGCGGTGGAACTGGCCTGGGCGCCGCGGGCGGTCAGGTGCCGGGTGATCAGCATGTTTTGCTGCCGGTCCGCGCCGACCAGCAGCACCGAAACGCCGGTCAGATCGGCCAGCTCCGCCGATCTTTGGGTGACCACCGTGGCGGGCAGGGTGAACCAGAAGGTCGCCCCCTTGCCCTCCTCGCTGTCCACGCCGATGCTGCCCCGCATCAGCTCGACCAGCCGGCTGGAGATCGACAGGCCCAGCCCGGTGCCGCCGAAGGTGCGGGTGATGGAGTTGTCCGCCTGCTGGAAGGGCTGGAACAGCCGGGCCTTGGCCGCGGCGCTCAGGCCGATGCCGGTATCGGTCACATGGACGCGCAGCACGCCCTCGCCGCCGGGGCTCCGGCCGGGGTCGAAGCGCATGGTGACCCGCACGCCGCCCTGAGTGGTGAATTTTATGGCGTTGCCGATCAGGTTGAACAGGATCTGCTGAAGGCGGACCGGGTCGCTGATCAGAGTTTACCGCACGTCTTCGGCCACGTCCAGGTGCACCTACAGCCACATGTACCGGGCGTTGGCGTACAGAACCTCGCACACGCGTTCGACCGTATCGGCGGGATCGACCTCCAGCCGCTCGATATCCATGTGGCCGGCATCGATCTTGGAGAAATCCAGCACATCGTCGATGATCCGGCGCAGGCTGGCGGAGCTGTCCTGGATCACCCGCGCGATCGAGATCTGCTCATCGGTCAGCGGGGTTTCCATCAGCATGTCGGTCATGGAGACCAGCCCGTTCATGGGCGTGCGGATCTCATGGCTCATCGCGGCCACGAAC
>CAYNRD010000077.1:0-8272 GCA_964399515.1 uncultured Mycobacteriaceae bacterium
CGACCAGGCGCCGATGGAACTGAAGAACGCCGCCCAAGCGGCCAAAACCGCCTCCCGCAACGCCGCCGCAGTGTCCCTGGGCGAAACCCTGGCCGCCCTGGAGAAAGCAGCACCCGACGCGGACTGGGACCAGATCACCGGCATGGTGAGCCAAGCCAAGCTGCAATTCGGCGATGTGCGGGAGTTCGTGCGAACTTATTAATTTTTATAAAAATGCAAGACATTGGACGGCCCAACTTCGGCGACGATCCAGTTCCGTGGCCCTGTATACAAGGACGTGATAATGCCATATTGGCCATTGCGTAAATTTTATTGGTATGGGCGCGATCGGCGCGGTACCCAGCATCGGGGCGCCGCGCGGGGCCGGGCGCCCGTCCCTTGAGCGCACGCCCGTCCGGGCCTTTCCCCCTGCTTTGGCCATTGCATTTGGACAGCCAGGATGCCGATTAACCTTGCAGGATACACGGTCGTGGTGGTCGATGACGAGACCTTCAGCCGGTCGATCATGGCGCGGATGTTCACGGATTTGGGCCAGCCGCGGGTGTATCAAGCCTCCGACGGGCGGGAGGCGATGGGCCTGATCAACGGTGCCGCCCAGAACGTCGCCTGCATCATCGCCGATTTCAACATGCCCAACATGAACGGCCTGCAGCTGCTGAAGGCTGTGCGCACCGGCACCACCAAGGTGGCGGCCAACACCCCCTTCGCCATGGTCACCGGTAATGCGGACAAGGACGTGGTCGGCCTCGGCATGGCGCTGGAGGTGGACGCGTTCCTGGTCAAGCCGGTCAGCCGCAAGGCCCTGCACCAGCGGGTCGAACGCATGGTGACCGAACAGCGCGCCGAGGCGGACATCGCCAAGTACAAGCGCATCGACGTCGATACCCCGTTCAAGGAGATGATGGACGCCCAGGCCAAGGCCAACGCCTCGACCCTGAAGCCGGCGGCCAAGCCGCGCATCGCCGGCGCCGTGGCGGCAGCCAGCACCGGGGTGGCCGGCGGCAACCATCCGATGAAGGAGATCAAGGGCGGCGTGAAACGGCAGGTCTCCGAAATCCAGGAAGGCCAGTATGTCTCGCGCAGCGTCTACAATTCCAACGGCGCGCTGTTGATCGGCGCCGGTACCAAGCTGAACAAACGCCTGATCCAAAAGCTGAACGACCTGCGTGAACTGAGCGGCGACGTGGAGGAGATCTGGGTGATCAACTCCCTGCCCAACGGGTAAGGACCGGGGGCGGGGCTATCCAGCGATGCGCTCGGTGGATGCGCCGTCGTCTTCGGCCTCCCGGTCGGTGGTGGCTTCCACCCGGGCCTTGGGCAGGGTCAGGGTCACCCGGGTGCCCTGGCCGATGACGCTGTCGATGATCAGGCGTCCGCCATGGGCCTCGACATAGGCCTTGGCGATCGGCAGCCCCAGGCCGACCCCCTCATGGCTTTCAATATGGGACCCGCGGGCCTGGCCGAACGGCTCCAGGATGCGGGGCAGGTCCTCGGCGGCGATGCCGGGGCCCTGGTCGATGACCGCCAGGTCCAGCCCGCCATCCTCGGCCAGCCGTGCGGTCATGGTCACGGTGTCGCCGGGCTGGGAGAACTTGATCGCGTTGGTCAGCAGGTTCAGCAGCACCTGCTTGATGCGCAACTCATCACCCAGCAGGATCGAGCGGCCGGCCTGGTTCTGGACGGTCAGGGTGATGCCGCGCACCAGCGCCCGTTCGGCGACCAGGCGCCGGCAGGATTCCAGCAGTGCCGTTACGTCGATCGACCGCTCCTCCAGGGCCAGGTTCCCGGTCTCGATCTTGGAGATGTCCAGGATATCGCCGATCACCCCCAACAGGTGGCGGCTGGAGGCCAGGATATCACCCAGATACTCCTGATAGCGGTCACTGCCGACCGGGCCGTGGATCTGGCGCTGGATCAACTCCGCGAAGCCGATGATGGAGTTCAGCGGGGTGCGCAACTCATGGCTCATATGGGCCAGAAAGGCGGTTTTGGTCTTGCTGGCGGTCTCGGCCTGCTCCTTGGCGCGCAGAATCTCCAACTCGCGCCGTTTGCGGCCGCTGATGTCGGTGCCGACGCCGCGGTAGCCGCTGAACCGCCCCCGGGAATCGAACACCGGCACGCCGCTGATCGACAGCTCGATCCGCCGGCCCGATGGGGTCTTCAGCGTGTACTGGAAATCCCGAAACGGTCGCCGGGCCGCCAGATCCTGCAAATGGGCGTCCCAGGCGGCCCGCTGGTGGCTGGTCTCCGCGTCCATGCGGTAGGCGTCCCGGCTGGTGCCCAGCCGATCCTCCCGGCGGAAGCCGGTGATGTCGTAATGGCGATCGGAGATGTAGCTGAATTTCAGCGCGCCATCCATCTCCCAAAACCAGTCCGATGAGATTTCGGCCAGGTCCCGGAAGCGCTGCTCGCTGGCCTCAAGGGCCAGGCGGTGGCCGTTTTGGCGCTCGATCGCCTGCAGGATCAGGCCCAAGGCCACGGTGCCGGGAATGAACACCAACAGCATCGGCCCCAGAAAGCCCACCACCAGCGCGGCGGTACCCTCGGGCGGCAACAGCCAGAACGCCAAGAGGTCCGCACCCAGGTTCACCGCCACGGCCAGGGCCAGCAGGCTGCGCCACGTCACCCGAAGGCGCCCGCGCCGCACACCCTCATGGAAGACCGCGCCGGCCACGGCGCACACGAGGATGGCGGCCGTGCCGGCGAACGCCCCCGCACCGCCCATGGACAGCCTGTAGCCGCCGGCCATGGCCGCGGTGATCGCCGCCGCCACCGGCCCGCCAAACACGCCGGAGACCGTCAACACCACCCGTCGCGCGTCCACTATCACCCCCGGATACAGCTCCGACGGGTCGGACATCGTCAAAAGGCAGGCGCAGCCGAACAACACCCCCATCGCGACCCGCCCCATGACCTGGCCATGGGACCAGCGGGCCAGGATCAGCCCATGACCCAGGCACACCAGCATGACCAGGGCCACGCTTTTCAGCAGTTCAAAGGTGATCAGCGGCAGTTCCAACGCAAAGCAGATCCCGGCGGCGGTGGACCTGTCCCGGGGCCGGTCACCCAAGGTCGGGTCCGTCCTGGGGACGTGTTTTCGGCACCCTACGCGCGGCGGGATGGTTTCACAAACCTTCGAACGGATAACCCCCGGCGCGGGGCTGGGGTCCGGGCCAGGCCGGGTCCGGGTTTCCAAGTCCGTAAAAAATGGAACCACGACCCTCTGGCATGGCGGCATAGAGGCCCGAACGATAATATTTGGCTATGCCTTTATCGTAAATGTTAAAATAGAAATGCTGGCGTAAGCGTGTTTCACGTTGGTCATTGGCCCCCGTTTGGGGGCATGCGCGGTTTCGTGGTTTGGCGAGCCGCGAACGGGATGTCTGTTTAACGCTGTGTGGGGCGCCGGGCCGCGGAGGGCGCGGTCGGCGGCAAACTTTTTGACCAGGAGGGCGAGATGTTCACCATCTCATCGTTCAAGGTCGATCTGGTACCGGTCCAGGCGTTCACCTTCGATGCCGAGGCGACGTTCGCCGCGGCGCGGTTTTCGATCAGCGCGTCCGGGCCCGGGGTGTCCTCGATCAGCGCCGGCGTCACCGATGCGGGCGCGTTCACCCAGACATCCCTTGATATGGTGGGGGAGACGATCAGCATCGTCGGAGCGCAGATCCCCAAATTTGAAGCGCCGGATTACGCGCCGCTGTTCGGATAGTCGGACCCGGGCCGTCGCGAGGGCAGCGGGCGGGGGTCGGTGCCGCGGGCCCGGGCGCCCACGCCGTGGTGACGAATGGTCGGAGTGGCGAGATTCGAACTCACGACCCCTGCCTCCCGAAGACAGTGCTCTACCAGGCTGAGCTACACTCCGACCGATGCTGAACCCGGGTGCGCCCGGGTCGCCTGGAGGCGCGCTTATAGCCCCGCCGGCTCGCGGGACGCAAGGGGCCCCAATCAGTATTCGCGGTCGACGGCGAAATCGACCACGTCGATAAGGGTGTCCTTCAGGACATGGGCGGGGAAATCCGCAAGCGCCGCCTTGGCCTCGGCCGCGTGCCGGCGGGCCAGGGCCACGGTGTCGTCCAGGCTGCGGTGCCGGGCCATCAGGGCCATGGCCTGGGCCAAATCCCCATCGCGCAGCTCCTGCGCTTCCAAGGTGCGGCGCCAGAACGCGCGCTCGGCCTCGTCGCCGCGCTGGAAGGCCAGGATCACCGGCAGGGTGATCTTACCTTCCTGGAAGGCATCGCCGACCGTCTTGCCCAGGGTGGCCTGGCGGGCGGAATAGTCCAGCACGTCATCGATCAGTTGGAACGCATTGCCCAGGCACAGCCCATAGCGGTGCAAGGCCATCTCCTGCCCCTCGGGCTGGTCGGCGACCACACCGCCGATCCGCGCCGCCGCCGCGAACAGCTCGGCGGTCTTGGACTGGATCACCTGCATATAGATGTCCTGGGTGGTGGCGGTGTCGTTCTGAGCCACCAGTTGCAACACCTCGCCCTCGGCGATCACCGCCGAGGCGTTGGACAGGATCCGAAGCACATCCAGCGAACCGTCCTCGACCATCAGTTGGAAGGCGCGGGCGAACAGAAAGTCGCCCACCAGCACGCTGGGCTTGTTGCCAAACGCCTCATTCGCCGAGGCCTGACCCCGGCGCAGGGCGCTTTCATCGACCACGTCGTCATGGAGCAGGGTGGCGGTGTGAATGAACTCAACCGCCGCCGCCAGGCCGATGGCCCGGCCACTGTCGTCCCCGCACAGCCGGGCACAGGCCAGGGTCAGCAGCGGGCGCAGGCGCTTGCCGCCGGAAGCGACGATATAGCGCGCCAATTCCGGGATCAGCGCCACCGGGCTGTCCATCCGGTCGATGATGGTTTGGTTGACCCGGGCCAGATCGCCGGAGACCAAATCGGTCAGGCGGTCCAGCGGCGACGGGCCGGACGGGCCCGATACCGCGCTTGGATCCGACGTCGGGTCAAGGGGTTCGGCCGGTTGCAAGGGCGGAAAGGTTGAAGCCATGTCGTCCAATAGCCAACGGGCCGGGGTCTGTCGACCGGGCCGTGGTCACCATGGTAGGTCAGGATAGGGGCGATCGGGGACGGGTCAAGCGGCGGCGACGCCCGCCGTCCCCCCATGACAGGAGGGGCTGATGGCACGGGTTTGGGCGAAACTGGCGGTCGCGATGGCCCTGGCGGCGGGGGCGCTGCCGGCATCCGCTCAGGCGACCGAACCCGGCCGGCCGCCGGGCGGGGACCCCGCCGGTGCCGGACCCGCGCCGCTCGACGGGCTGGATCTGGACTACAAGCTGACCGTGGCCGGCATCGGCATCGCCACCTTGGATGTGTTGTGGCAGCGGCCGGCCGCCGATGGGCCGTGGGCCATGCGCTTGGACGGCAAGACGGTCGGGCCCGGGCGGCTGTGGGCGGATTGGAAGGTCAAGGTCGTCTCCGCCGGCGCGCTCCGGGACGGGGCGGTGGCGCCCACCGGCCATCACATCACCCGGCGGCTGCGCAAGCGCACCCGGGTCACCGATTTCATCTACGGCCCCGACCGGGCGCTGACCCCGATCCTGACCCCGCCGCCCAAGCATGATGATGGCGACATCGACCCCGAACGGCTGCGCGGGACCGTGGATTTGCTGTCCGGCCTGGTCGAGGCGCTGACCACCATGACCCGGTCGGGCGGCTGCGAGCACGCGGTGGAGACGTTCGAGGGGCGGCGGCTATACGCGTTCCGCTTCGAAACCCTGGGTTCGGCCGATCCCGGCCGGGTGCCCAGGGCGTTCCGGGACAACGGCCCGATCCTGTCCTGCGCGGTCCATGTCGAACGGGTGGTCGGCGCCTTCAAGGCCGGCCCCGGCAGCGGCCTGGGCGCCGTGGACAGCCCCGAGGAGCTGCGCGAGGAGGATGAGCGGCCGCTGAAGGCGCTGTTGGGCCCGGCCGTGCCCGGCGGGCCGATCGTGCCGTTGCACATCGACCTGCCGTCCGGCTTCGGCCTGGTCGATGTCCGGATCAAGTCGGCGCGGGTGCGGTCGACGGGTCCAATCCAAGTACCGCCGCCAACTCAGGCAGCGTCTCGATGATCCGGTCCGCGCCCAGATCCTCGGGCGCGTGATCCCGATAGCCCCAGCGGGTGGCGACCGTGGCCATGCCGGCGCCGCGCCCGGCGGCGACATCGTTCCGGTTGTCGCCGACCATCATGCACAGGACCGGGTCGATGCCAATCCGCTCCGCCGCCAGCAGCAGCGGCTTGGGGTCGGGTTTGCGCGCGCCGGCGGTGTCCGGGCACACCACCACGTCCAACAGGCTGGCCAGCCCGGTCTGATCCAGCATGGGCAGCGTCGCGGCTTCGGGCTTGTTGGTGCACAGGCCGGTTTTCAGGCCCCGCGCCCGCACGGCCGACAGTGTTTCCAATGCCCCCGCGAACAGAACGTCGGGGCCCGACGGCAGGGCCGCCAGCGCCAGGACCATCCGTTCCAGGGTGGCACGGATCTCCTCGAAATCAGCCAGCTTCACGCCGGCCTCCTTGATCGCGCGCATGAAGAACACCTCGGACCCGTCACCGATCAAGGTTTCGACCCGGCGCTGGTCCAAGGCCCGCCCGCCCATGGGGCCAAGCACCGTGTTGGCTGCCTGGGTGATGCCCGGGGCCGAATCCACCAAGGTGCCGTCCAGGTCGAACAGCACACAGCGGATTTCCGTCATGGGCCGCATGGCGCCGCGGCCATCCCGATGGTCCCGATCCGCCATAACCGACCCTTCCCTTGCCGCGATTTGCGCCGATCCGTAATCCTGGACCCGCCCCGTGAACTGGATGAGTCGGATAGTCAATGGCTGCCCTTCGCGCAATCGCCTGTGTCGTCCTGGCCGCCGGCAAGGGCACCCGCATGGTCTCCGACCGGCCCAAGGTGCTGCACGGGTTCGCCGGCCGGTCGATGCTGGGCCATGTGCTGGCCGCGTGCGAGGCCCTGGATCCGGTCCGGCGGGCGATCGTGATCGGCCCCGGCATGGACGCGGTCGCCCAGGCCGCGGCCGGATGGCAGCCGTCCCTCCAGCTTGATCAGGCCGGCACCGGCGACGCGGTGCGGGCGGCCTTGCCGGCGCTGGCCGGCTTCGACGGCACGGTGCTGGTGGCCTATGGCGACACGCCGCTGGTCACCTCCGCGACCTTGGCCCGCCTGGTCGCCGCCGTGGGCAGCGGGGCCGGGGCTGCGGTCGCCGTCCTGGGCATGCGCCCGGCCGTGCCCGGCGGCTACGGCCGGCTGATCCTGGATGGGGCCGGCGGGCTGGACGCGATCGTGGAGGCGGCGGACCTGGCCCGGGCCGGCCATGGCGACGGCGCCCATTTGGCCATCTGCAATGCCGGGCTGATGGCAATCGATGGCGCCCGGCTGGCGCCGCTGCTGGCGGAGCTGTCCAATGACAATGCCAAGGGCGAGTACTACCTGACCGATCTGGTGGCCCTGGCCCGGGCGCGCGGTTGGGCCGCGAACGCGGTCGAGGCACCGGCGGCGGAGGTTCTGGGCGTCAACTCCCGGGCGGAGCTGGCCCAGGCGCATGGCCTGTACCAGGACCGGCTGCGCGCGGCCGCCATGGCGGCGGGGGCGACGCTGCTGGATCCCGCCAGCACCTTTTTCAGCTTCGATACCGTGCTGGGCCGGGATGTGGTGGTTGACCCCCATGTGGTGTTCGGCCCCGGGGTCGCCGGCGGTGACCGGGTTCACATCCGCGCCTTCAGCCATCTGGAGGGCACCCGGGTCGCCGCGGGTGCCGTGATCGGCCCCTATGCCCGCCTGCGCCCCGGGGCCGTGGTCGGCGCGGGCGCCCATATCGGCAATTTCGTCGAACTGAAGAACACCGAGATGGGTGCGGGGGCCAAGGCCAACCATCTGGCCTATCTGGGCGATGCCCGGGTGGGCGAGGGCGCCAATATCGGCGCCGGCACCATCACCTGCAACTATGACGGGGTCTTCAAGCACCGGACCGAGATCGGCGCGGGCGCGTTCATCGGCACCAATTCCAGCCTGGTGGCGCCGGTGACGATCGGGGACCGGGCCGCGACCGGGGCCGGCAGCGTCATCACAAGGGACGTGGCGCCCGATGCCCTGGCCGTGGGTCGGGCCGACCAGATCGAACGGCCCGGGGCCGCCACCCGCGCCCGGGAGCGCAAGCTGGCCGAAAAGGCCGAACGGAAAGGATAGGGCCCATGTGCGGCATCATCGGCATCCTGGGCGTCCGGCCCGTCGCCCCCCTGCTGGTCGAGGGCCTCAAGCGGCTGGAGT
>CAYNRD010000078.1:0-8248 GCA_964399515.1 uncultured Mycobacteriaceae bacterium
GCGGACGGCCCTGATCTTCGAGGACAGCGACGGCACCATCACCCGCTGGAGCTATCGGGCGTTGGATCGGGCGGCGGCGGCCCTGGCCGCTGGGCTGGTCCGGCTGGGCGTGGGGCGTGGCGACCGGGTGGCGGTGCATCTGGGCCAGCGGCCGGAGGCGGCCCACGCCCATCTGGCCGTCTACCGGCTGGGCGCGATTGTCGTTACGGTTTCGCAATTGTACGGCCCCGAAACGATCGCCCATATCCTGGCCGACAGCGGCGCCGCCGTGCTGCTGACCGAGGATGCGGTCTGGGCGCCGATCCGGGACGCCGTCGGCCGGCCGGCCCATGTCGCCGTGGTCGGCACCCCGGGGCCGGAAGACTTGCCGTTCCAAAGCCTGCTGGATCCCATCGGGGCGGCCCCGCCGCCGCCGGCCGATACCGGCCCGGAGGACCCGGCGCTGCTGATCTACAGTTCCGGCTCCACCGGCCCGCCCAAGGGCATCCTGCACGGCCACCGGGTGCTGTGGGCGTACAACCTGTCCACCTCCCTGTTCTACAATTTGGACATGGCGGAGCCGGATCTGGTGTTTTGGACCCCGGCCGATTGGGCCTGGGTCGGCGGCTGGAACGACACCGTGCTGCCGGCCTGGTTCTGGGGCCAGGCGATGGTGGCCAGCCAGCACCGGTTCGAGGCCGAGTGGGCGTTCGGCTTCATGGCGCGGCACGGCGTGACCCACAGCTTCATGACGCCCACCGCCTTGAAGCGATTGGCCCAGATCGATGATCCGCGCGCGGACTGGCCGGATCTGGCGCTGCGCACAGTCTGGACCGGGGGCGAAAGCCTGCCCGGGGAAACCCTGCGCCGGCTGACCGAGGATTTCGGCCTCGTCTGCAACGAAGGCTATGGCCTGACCGAGGTCAACCACATGATCGGCAATTGCGCGGCGCTGCGGCCGGCCAAGCCGGGCTCCATGGGCTTCGAGCTGCCCGGCCACCGGGCGCTGCTGGTCGATGACGACGGACTGGAGGTGCCCGATGGCGAACCGGGGGAGATCGTCACCACCGAGGAGTGCGCAACCCTGTTCCTGGGCTATTGGAATCGGCCGGATCTGACCGCCGAAATGCGGCTGGGCCCTTATGTACGCACCCGGGATCTGGCCGTACGCGACGCGGACGGGTATTTCTTCTATCGCGGGCGTACGGACGACCTGATCAAGAGTGCCGGCTTCCGCATCGGCCCGGCGGAGATCGAGGATTGCCTGCTGGCCCACGCCGCCGTCGCCGATTGCGGCGTGGTCGGCGTGCCCGACGCGGAGCGGGGCCAGGTGGTCAAGGCGTTCGTGCTGCCGGTGCGGGTGCCCGAGGATCCCGACGCCGTGGCCGAGGCGTTGCGGGCCCATGTCCGGGCGCGTTTGGGCGGGTACAAGGTGCCGCGCCGCATCGCCTTCGTCGACAGCCTGCCCGTGACCAGCACCGGCAAGGTGTCCCGGAAAGCCTTGCGCGCCTTGAATTCGGATCCGCCCTAAAACCTGGGTGGCACCCGGCCCCCGGCCGTCGCCCAGGAGGTGGGGCGGGAAATTAACCCTTTGCGCGCCCTGTTCGCTCATGCAACAATCGTTCCCGTTGCACGCGAAACCAGCCGGCGGTCCTGCCATGATCTGGGGCGTTATTGTCCTCCTCGCCGTTCTGGCGATCCTGATCATCCTGTTCTTGAACCGGTTCTACGTGAAGGCGAGCCGGGAGTTGGCCCTGGTGCGGACCGGGTTGGGCGGTCAGCGGGTGGTGCTGGACGGCGGCGTGATCAACCTGCCGATCGTGCACCGCACGGCCGAGGTCAATATCATGACCCAGCGCCTGGAGGTGGAGCGGGTCGGCGAGCGGTCGATCATCACCCAGGACCGGTTGCGCATCGATGCCACGGCGGAATTCTACGTCCGGGTCGACCCGACGCCGGACGGTGTGGCGACGGCCGCCCAGGCCCTGGGCGGCAAGGCGATCCGCGCAGCCGACCTGGCCGATTTGTTGGAAGGCAAGCTGGCCGACGCCTTGTTGAGTGTGGCCGCCACCTACACCATGGACAGCCTGCAGGACAATCGCGGCCAGTATGTCGCCGCGGTGTCCGACGCGCTGACCGAGCGGCTGGCCGCCAACGGGCTGGTGCTGGAATCCGTGTCCCTGACCCGGCTGGACCAGACGCCGTTCGGCGCCTTGGACCAGAACAACGCCTTCAACGCCGTTGGCATGCGCCGTCTGGCGGAGGTGATCGCCACCAACCGCAAGGAGCGGGCGGCGATCGAGAACGCTGCCGAGGTGGCGGTGCGCCAAAGCGCCCTGGACGCCACCAAGCGCCGCCTGGTCATCGAGCAGGAGGAGGAGGAGGCGCAGCTGACCCAGCGCCAGACCGTGGAGACCACCCGCGCCCGCACCGCCGCCGAGACCGCCGAAGCCCAGGCCGAGGCCGAGGAACGGCGGGAGTTCGCCCGCATCAAGCGCGACGCCGAGGTGCGCTCCAAGCAGATCTCGACCGACCGGGAAATCCGAGAGCTGGAGTTGCAATCGGACCTGACCGTCAAGACCACCCAAGCCGACACCCAGATCGCCCTGGCCGGCAAGCGCGCCGCCGAGGCGGCGGCCGAAGCCCAGACCCAGGCCAGCCTGGCCCAGGAGGCCGCCGCCCGGGAAGGGGTCGAGACCGCCCGCGAAACCGCGGTCGCCGAACGGTCCAAGGTGCTGGCGGTGATCAAGGCCCAGGAAGCGGCGGCGGTGGATGACACGCGGGTCGAGTCCGAGGCGGGCACCATTCGCGCCATGGCCGCCGCCGAGGCCGACGCCACCGAGCGTAAGGCCCAGGCCGCCAAGCAGGACCGGTTGGCCCGGGCCGAAGGTGACCTGGCGATCAACCAGGCCCAAAACGCCCTATCGGACGCGATCGTGCGGATGCAAATCGACCTGGCCAAGATCGGCGTGATGCCGGAATTGGTCCGGGAGATGGTCAAACCGGCCGAAAAGATCGACAGTATCCGCATCAACCAGATGGCCGGGTTCGGCACCGGGCCGGGCGCCGTCAACGGCTTTGGGTCGGGCGCGTTTACTGGCAGCGGGGGGGCGTCCGGCCATCCGGTGGTCAACCAGGTGATCGACGGGATCTTGTCCATGGCTCTGCAGCTGCCGGCCGTGAAAAAAATGGGCGAGGAGATCGGTGTGAACATCGGCACCGGCGTCATGGATGCTTTGGAAAGGCGGGATGGCGAGACAGCCGGCCAGTCCCAAACCCAAACCGAAGGCTGAACCCCCCGAAGGGCGCGCCGGTTGAACGGCCCGGACGCGCCCAACGACTGAACAGGAGACAGACCAATGACCCTATCCCGCCGCACCCTGCTGCAAGGCGCCGCCAGCGTGCCCTTGATCCTGTCCGCGCCCGCGATCATCGGCCGGGCCGCCGCGGCCGACGCCATCAAGGTCGGCGCCATCCTGGACCAATCCGGCGGGTTGGAATTGCTGGGCCGGCCGATGCTGGAGGCGACCAAGCTGGCGGTGAAGGAGCTGAACGACGCGGGCGGGCTGTTGGACCGGCCGGTGGAGCTTTTGTCCTACGATTCCCAAAGCTCCATCCAGTTCTACACGCAATTCGCCACCCAGGCCGCCGCCGGCGACCGGGTGGATGTGGTCCAGGCCGGCATCACGTCGGCCAGCCGGGAGGCGATCCGGCCGGTGCTGAGCCGCTTCCAGACCCTGTACTTCTACAACACCTTCTATGAGGGTGGTGTTTGCGACATCAACAATTTCTGCACCGGCTCGACCCCGGCCCAGACGGTCGAGAAGCTAGTGCCGTACGCCATGAACAAGTGGGGTACGAAGGTGTATGTGGTCGCGGCCGATTATAACTATGGCCAGATCACCGCCGACTGGTTCCAGAAATTCGTCCGCGACAATGGCGGCGAGACGCTGGAGGTGGAGTTCTTCCCCCTCGACGTGACCAATTTCGGCCCGACCATCAACAAGATCCAGGCGGCCCGGCCAGACTTCGTCCTGTCGGCCCTGGTGGGTGCGAACCACATCGCGTTCTACCGGCAATTCGCCGCCGCGGGCCTGGCCGGGACCATCCCGATCGCATCGACCGTGTTCACCGCCGGCGGCGAGCAAACCCTGGTCTCCGCCGAGGAGGCGAATGGCATGCTGGTCAGCTTCTCCTACTTCGAGGAGATCGACACGCCCGAGAACGCGGCGTTCGTGGACACGTTGCGCGCCAATGCCGAGATCGAGATCCCGTATGTGGCCGAGGTGACCGCCCGATCCTATGAAGGCGTACATCTGTGGGCCGAGGGGGTCCGGAAGGCCGGTACGGTCGAGCGGTCGGCGGTGATCGAGGCGTTGCGCAGCCCGGTCAGCTTTAACGGGCCCAGCGGCACGGTGACCATCGAGCCGAAGACCAATCACCTGGTCCAGAACATCTACATCGCCGAGGTCCAGGACCAGAAGCTGAAGATCTTGGAGAGCTTCCCGGCCCAGCCGCCGTCGGACACGCTGTTGGTGTGCGACCTGGATGCCAACCCGACCCTATCGACCTTCTATTTCGAAAACGGCCTGGAAGCGGCCGGGATCGAGTAACGGTCGGTCACGGGTAACCCGAGGAAAGCCGCCCCGCCATGGACTTCGCCGCGGCCCTGGTCCTGCAGATCCTGTATGGGGTCGCCAATCTGGCGCTGATCGCGCTGGGCTTGGCGATCATCTTCGGCATGATGCGGGTCATCAACCTGGCCCATGGCGAATTCCTGATGCTGGGCGGCTACACGGTGGTGGTCTCCACTAATGCCGGGATCAATCTGTGGGTCGCCATGCTGGTGCTGGCGCCGCTGGTGGTGGGTATCGTCGGTGTCATCGTCGAACGGGTGCTGATCCGGTTCCTGTACGGGCGCATGGTGGACACCCTTTTGGCCACCTGGGGGCTCAGTCTGTTCCTGATCGGCCTGATCACCACCATCTTCGGTGCCCAGACCGCCAGCACCATCTCGCCCCCGATCGGGGCCATCCCGATCGGCGGGTTTTCGGTGTCCGGCTATGAAGTGTTCTTGATCCTGGTCACGCTTGCGCTGATCGGCGGCGTGTTCTGCGTGTTGCGCTACACCAAGCTGGGCTTGCTGGCGCGCGGCACCATGCAGCGGGCCGACATGGCGGCGGCCCTGGGGGTGTCCACCGACCGGATCTACATGATCACCTTCGGTCTGGGCTCGGCCGTGGCGGGGTTGGCCGGCGGGCTGCTGGCGCCGATCACCGGCGTGGTGCCCACCATCGGCTCCGCCTACATCGCCGAGGCCTTCATCACGGTGATTTCCGGCGGTGCCGCGATCCTGGCCGGCACGGCTGCCGCCGCCAGCCTGTTGGGCGTGGTCAACGGCGTGGTCACCTTCTTGACCGGGCCCACGATCGGGGAGGTCGCCATGCTGCTGACCGCCGTGGTGCTGATCCGGCTGATGCCGCGCGGCATCACCGGGCGCTTCTTCCGGAAAAGCCTGTGACCCGCGGCCAGGAGAACGTCGGCCTGGTGATCCTGGCGATCCTGGGCATCGGCTTCATGCTGATCGCGCCGCAGGTGTTGCAGCTGTTCACCATCATCAACCTGACCACGGTGATCGCCCTGGCGGTCCTGGCGCTCAGCCTGGGCTTGATCTGGGGCTATGGCGGCATTCTGTGCTTTGGCCAAACCACCTTTTTTGGCATCGGTGCGTACACATACGCGGTCGCGGCCCAGAACTTTGGCGACACCACCGGCGCCGTGGTGTTGGCGGTGCTGATGGGGGCGGCATCCGCGGCGGCGTTGGGGTACTTCCTGTTCTACGGCCGGGTGTCGGATGTGTATCTGGGCGCCATCACGCTGACCGTCACGCTTGTGTGCTTCAACCTGATGCGCCGCACCTCCGGCCCCGAATTCCGCATCGGCGACGCGTTGTTGGGCGGCTTCAACGGCACGGCGGCGCCGCCGCTGAACCTGCCGTTCGACCAGACGGCCGTGCTGTTCCCCCAGGACGTGTTCTACGTCGCCATGGGCGGGTTGCTGATTTGTTATTTCGGGGCCGTTTTCCTGATGCGCAGCCCGTTCGGCCGGGTCTGCGTTGCGATCCGGGAGAACGAGACCCGGGCGGAGCTGCTGGGCTATGACTCGCGCCTGTACAAGCTGGGCCTGTTCGCGGTCGGCGGCGGCATCGCCGGGTTCGCGGGCGTGCTGATGGCCAACGGCATTGGCCGGGTCACGCCAGAGCTGTTCGGGCTGCCGACCGCCGCCCAGGCGATCATCTGGGTGATCGTTGGCGGCCGGGGCACCTTGATTGGCCCGATTTTGGGTGCGGCCGGGGTGTTCTGGCTGACCTCCTATCTGGGCACCCAGGCGACCGTGAACATCAACATGGTGCTGGGGCTGGTGTTGATCCTGTTCGTGCTGCTGCTGCCGCGCGGGCTGGTGCCGGGGGTGATGACCTTGGCCGGCCGCCTTGCGGGCGGGCGCGGCGGGTTGGGCCGCGCCCGCATGCGCAGGGCCCGAAACGGCGCGCGGGCCCGGTCCCGCGCCCAGCCGGCGGAGTAGGGGCCATGGCGCGGGCGGCGGCACGGGAGCGGCCGGTGGTGGTCGAAACCAAGGATCTGACCATTCGGTTCGGCGGCGTGGTCGCCAATGATCAGGTCAATTTCGCCCTCCGGGATGGGGAGTTGCGCTGCCTGATCGGCCCGAATGGTGCCGGCAAGAGCACCTTTTTCAAAAGCCTGACCGGCCAGCTGACCCCCAGCGAGGGCCAGGTGTTCATCCGCGATGTGGAGACCACCGGCGCCGACCCGCACGAGGTCGCGACCTTGGGCGTGGGCATCAAGACCCAGGTGCCGAACGTGTTCGATGGGTTGAGCGTCAAGGAGAACATTTGGCTGGCCTGCCGGCGCTTTCACGACGCCCGCCGGTCCCGGGCGCTGGTCGATCAAACCCTGGACCGGGTGCGCCTGGGTGCGATCCGGGACAGCCTGGTCGGCACCCTGGCCCATGGCCAGCGGCAATGGGTGGAGCTGGGCATGGTGATGGCGGCGGAGCCATGGCTGGTGCTGCTGGACGAGCCCGCCGCCGGCATGACCCATGAGGAGACCGATCTGACCGCGCAGCTGATCCGGGAGCTGAACCAGACCGCCGCCCTGATCGTGGTCGAGCATGACATGAACTTCATCCGGGCGATCGCCCAGACCGTCACGGTGTTCCACCGGGGCCGGATCCTGATCGAGGACACCATGGATGTGATCTCCGCCGACCCGACGGTGCGGGAAGTGTATTTGGGGCACAAGCATTGAGCGCCGCCGAGGAGCGGGAGCCCGCGCCCAAGCCGATCCTGGAGGTGCGGGGCTTGCGCGCCGGTTATGGCCGGGTGCCGGTCCTACACGGCCTGGACCTGACCGTGGCCGATGGCCAGGTCGTCGGCATCCTGGGCCACAACGGCATGGGCAAGACCACGCTGCTGCGCTGCCTGATGGGGCTGGTGCCGGCCACCGGCGGCACGGTGGTCTATGACGGGCTGGACCTGAAGCGGGAGCCGAGCCACGAGCGCGCGCGGCTGGGCATCGGCTATGTGCCCCAGGGGCGGGGCATCTTCCCCAACCTGACCGTCCGGGACAATCTGCGCATGGGCATCGCCGCCCATGGCGGCGGCGACGAGGCCGGGGCGCTGGACGCGGTGCTGGCGGAGTTCCCCCAGATCGAGCGCCTGCTGGACCGCCAGGGCGGGGCGCTTTCGGGCGGCGAGCAGCAATTGCTGGCCCTGGCGCGCTGCCTGATCTCCGACCCCCATCTGGTGCTGCTGGACGTGCCGACCGAGGGCTTCCAGCCCTCCATCGTCGATTTGATCGAGGACAAGCTGTAAGAGCTGTGCGCCAAGCGCGGTGCTGGCCGTGGTCGCCTCAGCCGCCACGACGCCGATGGCGGCCGCGGCGAACACGGGGAACGTTTCCATCATGTTGCGTAAGGCGCGCTCGGCCCGGTCGGCCATGGTCCCGACCGATCCGGCGGCCGTGTCGCGCGTTCCCGCCGCCCAGCCGAACCCCATTTTGAGCGCGCGCGGTGCTGAGGCCAGCATGATTTGCACCAGGACGAGGATGCCGGCGAGGCCGACGCAGACAAGCTCAATGGTCATGCATGCTCCGCGGTGAAAGAGACGCTCCGGGGAGATAGAGACGCTCAGGGGTGGGTGAGCCGCTCCGGGGTGGGCGGCGCAAGGTCCGGATCGCGCGCAAGGATCGCG